>JBKKAU010000313.1:0-1105 GCA_046714475.1 Thermoanaerobaculia bacterium | reverse complement strand
CCCTGCGGCTGGCCGGTGCCGGTGCCGGTGGCCCAATGGACAGCCTGCAGGCGTGCGATCC
Source organism: Thermoanaerobaculia bacterium (assembly GCA_046714475.1). Lineage (GTDB taxonomy): Bacteria > Acidobacteriota > Thermoanaerobaculia > Multivoradales > UBA5704 > DASPJI01. The sequence goes on along the minus strand of JBKKAU010000313.1, from coordinate 1,044 downwards.
GCTCGCCGAGTTTGCGGGCCACGAAGCTCGACACGTCGAACGCCGAGTCCTGGAGCAGCTCCCAGCTCACCTTGAGGGGCAGGTTCCCGGCGCCGCCCGCCATGTACTTGTAGGCGTAAAGGGCGCGGGTGGCGAACACGAGGTCGGCGCCGGAAGCGAACGTGCCACCCTCAGCGACGATCTCGCCGACGTTCGCGGTGTCGTCCACCGTCGGGTAGTTGAGGGTGTTGCCCTCGGAGGTGGTGATCGTCTCGGCAACCTCGGCGATCCCGCCGAATTCCTTCATCCGTTCGATCAGCTTGTTGCGGAACCCGGTCGGGACGAGGAACCCACCGACCGTGTTCGTCCCTACGGATTGGGCGCGGAACTCGGCCAGCTCGGGGCTGGCCTGCCCGGTCCGCAGGTACTGCTCGAACGCCCGTTCTTGCGGGTCGACCTCGGTGCGGGTGGCGGTGTGCACAAGGAGGTCGGAACGGACCGGGGCGGCGTAGGCGGCCTGGCGCGACCGGAGCTCGGCCGACTTGCGGGCCATGTGGAGCTTGCCTTCGAGCTCCTCGTAGCGGGCGGCCTCCTCGTCGGTGAGGGGCCGCTCCTCGCCGTCTTCTGCTTTGGCGCCGTCGATGATGGCCTGGAGTGCGGCGAGGATTTCTTCCACGGTCACTGGTACCTCCTGTTAGCCCGGTGGCGGGCTCGGATGAGCTGGGAGCGCCGGTCCGGCGCCGGGTCGAACGTGAGGTGACGAAGGGTGACGGTGGTCCCGTCGTAGGCGGGTAGGGCTACAACCGACACGTCGAGGAGCCGGCTGATCGAGGTGTGGGTCCGGAGCTGTTTCCCGTCCGGGGCGTGGCCGAGCTCGTCCTTGCCGGGCATGAACCCGAACGAGGCGCCGGCCAGGGCACCGCGGGCCACGAGCTCCCGGACGTCGCGGGCGTAGGCCGTGTCGGGCAGGTCAACCTCGAAGGCCAGGCCGTCGTCGTCCACCCCCAGGCGCAGGGTCCCGCTGGAGGTGCGGCCGAGGAGCAGCGACGGGTTGTGGTCGCGTAG
>JBKKAU010000312.1:0-7524 GCA_046714475.1 Thermoanaerobaculia bacterium | reverse complement strand
CCCGGGGGGCGCCGCGCCCCCCGGGGCCCCCGTTCTGTTTGGAAAAAGCTAGTCTACTTGGGTAGTACCGGAAACTCCCGCCAGATACACCGCGCCGTAAGCTTCCTGGCCGCACTGGAACCATCCGTTACCGCGTTGGAAGATTCCTGGCCGCACTGGAAGCTTCCTGGCCGCATTGTTTCCATCCTGGCCGCACTGGAAGTAGATTCACCGCGTTGACAGCCTCCAATGCGGCGAGCTTGAGTTATTGGCCGCATTGCAAAATTCCTGGCCGCATTGGAAGATTCCTGGCGGCGCTGGAAGCTTCCTGGCCGCGTTGGATGGCTCCTGACCGCGCCGTAAGGATCTTCACCGCGCTGTAAGGAGAGATCGAGGCTTTTCGCGGGCCGGCGCCCTTTCCGGGCCGCCGGAGGAGCTGCCGGAGTATCACAACCTCAGCAGCCCGCTCCGTCAGCCCAGGGGGTGAAGAGAAGAGAGGGGCTACTACTGGCCGAGCGGGATGGCGATGTCCACCACCTGCTGCTGACTTCTGAACGCCCTCGCGGCGGTCGCTCGCCCGGTGAAGAGGTTGATCCTGTAGAGGCGGGACCGGCCGTCGACGACCAGTGAGGCAAAGGCGAGGACGTCGACCGTGGTGCCGCCGTTGATCCGGCTGTAGATGTCGAACCCGACGTCCGCCCCGGCATCGGCGAGGAGCTTGCCGGTCGCGTTCAGCCCGCCCGCGTTGGGCGGCGCCTGGATGACCAGCTGATCCTGTCTCGTATCGATCCCATAGAGGGTGGTCCCGGTATTGGCGTTGGCGTCGTTGTTGGTATAGGCGACGCCGGTGATCCCGGTGGCCGCGGCGCCCGCGTCGGGATAGGCGAGGTTGGTGTCCGTGGTCGCCGCGCCGGTATCCACGTTGACGCGCAGGTTCTGGCCCGTGTCGCTGACGATCCGCAGCCGGTCTACGGTCGGGTTGAAGTCGATGTCGAACGAACCGCCCGACAGGGCCACGCTCAGCTTGGACCTGAACGTCGCGGCCCCGCTCCGCAGGTCCAGGGTGTAGATGCCGCCGTCGTTGCCGAGCCCGTAGAGCTCGCCGCCCGCCGGGCGGAAGTCGATGCCGACCAGCCTCGTGTCTCCCGTCAGACCGCGCACGGCGCCGATGCTGTCCGTCTGCGACGGATTGTTTTCGGCGAAACAGATCAGGCTCTGGTCGTCGGTGAGGCCGACGATCTCGATTCGATTGCCGCCATTGCGGCTGCCGCAGCGGCCATCGCTCGCATCGGCCGGCACGGCGGACATGGTGGTGGCCATGAGGATTGCCACTACAACCCCCGGTGTAACTCCCCGCATGAATCTCTCCTTCCAGATCGCTCGGGCCACCGTGGACCAAGCAGCTGATCGGGATACGCGGGCAAGGGCGGCGCGGATGAGCCCCGCCTCTGAGAGAGGCGGCTCAGGGAGCGGTCGAGTCAGTATGATCAGACTGGAGGAAGAGAGCCATGGACACCGACCTCGAGCAGATGTCCCGCGAGGAGCTCATCGACGAGATCAAGAAGCTGCGGCAGGGCATCCGTACGCATCGCGACAGCACGACGCAGGAGCTGTGCTGGCATCATCCGGCGCTTTGGGGACTGCTGCCGGAGAAGACGGATCCGATTCCCGTGGTGCCCGGTTGGCCCCAGTTCCTCCAGGGCTGCGTGAAGTACCGCCAGTCGCTCGACGAGCAGGCGCCGGACGCTCCGCGGACGGAGGAGCCTTACCGGGGGTGAACCGGGTAGGGGAGGGGGACCGCCCTACCAGATGAGCTGAACAGAGTACTTCTGAAAGGCCGGGTCTCGGCTGACGATGGGGATCTGCTCGGTTACAGCCTGGGCAATGATCAGCCGATCGAAGGGATCCCGATGGTGCAAGGGAAGTTTTAAGAGCTCAGATAGATACCGCATCTCGATCCCTATAACTTCGAAGTCGTTTTGCTCCAGTTGCTCGGGGATGAGCTCTTCGAAGGGGCGGGACAGACGAAGCTTGCCGAGACTCGTCTTAATGGCGATTTCCCAGAGGCTCGCTACACTCATTACGACCTCATTGTCGAAATCCGAGATCAGGTCTCTGGCGCGGCTGCTGAGTTGGTCTGTCCCTGCGATGAACCACAGGAAGCTGTGGGTATCCAGCAGCAGGCGCATCAGGAGGTGTAGTCCTCGAAGTCCTCCAACGGCTCGTCGAAGTCCTCCGAGATGACGATCTGGCCCCGGGCGCTTCCAAACTGGCGCCGCTTCTCCGGCAGGACCGCGACGAGCCGAGCCAACGGCCTGCGGTCCTTGGTGATGATGATCTCCTCACCACCGGCGGCCTGTTCCACCAGATTCGCCAACTGCTCCTTCGCCTGATCGAGCTCTACTTTGGACATGGGGAGATCTTCTCACGGATAGGAGGATGTCTCCCCACCACCTCCCGCCAGGGGGGGGTACTCCCCTCTAGCTATCCCGTCCCTCCCAACCCGCCGAGTTGGGCGAGGAGGTTCTCCAGGTCCCGCTGGCTGACCTCGGCGTCGGGGAAGTCGGCGGGCTTGTAGCTTTCCGGCTCGGGCGGGGCCGGCTGCGTGGGGGTGTCGGCTGCGGAAGCAGCTTCCACCGGCGCTCCAGTCTCCAACTCGGCGGCCAGGGCGGCGATGGTCGGCTTCTCGAAGAGCAGGCCGGGAGCTAGCGTGAGGCCCTTCTCCCTGGCCCGGGCGACGATGCGGAGGCTCAGGACGGAGTCGCCTCCCAGCTCGAAGAAGTCGTCGTGGATGCCGACCGGGTCGATGCCGAGGAGGTCGCTCCAGATCTCGGCGAGCCGGCGCTCGGTCCCGGTGCGGGGCGGCGCGTAGGCGGAGCCCAGGTCGGGACGGGCGTGCCGGGGTCCCCCGGCGGGGGCGGCCTGCTCCAGACGGTCGAGCTCGGCGAGGATGCGCTCGCCGGTCAGGCCCGCGGCTTCCTCGAGGCGGGTCGGGAGGTCGCGGACCGAGACCAGCACCCGCGGCAGGTCAGCGGCGAGGACGCGGCGCAGGACCTCCACGCCTTCGGCGGAGGTCAGGCCCTGGCTGTCTTCAGGGACGACGACGGGGCGCGCCAGGTCGGTCTCTGCAGGAATTTGTGCCGGCGCGGCGATGGAGAGATCAAGCCGGCGGAAGGCGAACTCGTCGATCTCGGCGAGGACCTCCCCCTCCGGGTCGAAGAGGGTGACCTCGAAGCGGAGGGTCTCTCCCGCTCCCTCCTTGCGGCGGATGGCGCTGTAGAGGGTCGGCGTCAGCGGTCTCCGGAGGCGCAGACCGGCGTAGGAGAAGGGGAGGTAGAAGCCTTCCAGCGAGCGGTCCAGGGCGCGGGCGAAGCCGGTGGCGAGGTCGAGCAGCGCCGGGTGGAGGGCGAGGCCGGGCAGGTCCGGCGCGAACTCGGCCGGCAGGTCGAGCAGGGCCAGGAAGCGGTCGCCGCTCACGGCGGTCTTGCGCAGGTTGTTCCAGCGCGGCCCGAAACGCATCAGTGCAGGTTCTTCGCTGTCAGCGGCCAGGACGGGCTCCAGAGGGAGGTCGGGCAAGGCCGCAGGCTCCTGGCTGGCTGGCGCGAGCGGCCCGACCTCGCCGATCGCGTGCTCCTGCCAGCCCCCGGAGCGGCTGGCGACGCGGAAGCTCCAGCGTTCCCCCTGACGCCGCAGGACGGTGTAGACGTCCAGGGTCTCGCCGTCCGGGACGGCGAGCGGAGCCAGGAAGGTCGCCTGGATCTCGGCGGCCAAGCTGCCGGTGCTCTGCTCGAAGGCGCCGCGCGCCAGCTCCAGGTAGGCGGTGCCCGGCAGTACCGGGACGCCCTGGATGCGGTGCTCGTCGAGCACCCAGTGGGTCGCGGCGCTGAACCGGGTGAGGTAGACCTCCTCCCCGGGCGGCGCCGGGATCCGCGCGTCGAGCAGCGGATGGTCGACCGGGGAGCCGGCCGCCTCTCCCGAGAGCAGGCGCAGCCCACGCGGCCTTTCGGTCTCGACCGCCATGCCGGCCTCTTCCCAGAGGTCCCAGGCAATCGCGACGGTGAGCCCTTCGCCGTCCCGGGAGCGGGCCGCGGCGAAGGCGTCGAGGAAGGCGTTGGCGGCGCAGTAGTCGACCTGTCCGAAGGCGCCGATCACCGAGTTGAGCGAGGAGCAGAGGACGAAGAGGTCCAGCTCTTCCGGCGGGAAGACTGAAGCCAGCGCCAGCGTGCCCTGGACCTTGGGGGCCAGCACGGCGGCGGCCGCGGCGCGGTCCTTCCTCTGGATCACCCCGCCGCCGGGCACGCCCGCCGCGTGGATCACGCCGTGGACGCCCCCCCAGCGCTCGACGGCCAGCTCGCGCGCCCAGGCCAGGTGGGCGGGATCGGCGACGTCTCCCTCGACCACCAGGACCTCGGCCCCGGCCTCCTCCAGCTCGCGCAGGCGCCGGATCCTGCGGCCCAGGGGGTCCTCCCCGCCGCGCGCCAGGACGCCGTCCCACTCCTCGCGCGGCGGCAGCTCGGTGCGGCCCATCAGCAGCAGCCGGGCCGAGACCGTGCGCGCCAGCCACTTGGCGATCGCCTGGCCGACGCCCCCCAGGCCGCCGGTGATCAGGTAGACGCCCCCCTGCCGCAGCCGGGGGGCGCGGTCCCGGCCAGAAGCCAGCCGGACCGGCTCGAAGCGCTGGACCCAGCGCTGCCGGCCGCGCCAGGCGACGACCGTCTCCACCGGCCGCGCCGCCACCTCGGCGAGGATGCGGTCGACGCGCCTGGCGCCGGCGATGCCGCTTTCGAGGTCGAGGTTGCGGCAGGCGACGTGCGGCATCTCCAGCGGGATGACCCGGCACGGCCCGAGCAGCAGGGCGCGCTCCGGCTGCAGGGGCTCTCCCCCGGAGACGTCGTGGACGTGGCTCGACACCAGCCAGAGGTCGACCGGATCGGTTGCACCGAGCCGGCCGAGGGCCTGGGCCAGGGAGAGAGGCCCATAGAAGGCGCGGTCGAGCGCGGGCTCCAGCAGATGGGGCGGACCGAAGCTCCCCAGGTGGAGGATCACCGAGGGGAGGCGGCCCTGGTCCCGCAGCGTCCGGAACAAGGCGTCATAGTCGTCGACCTCCCCGACCGTCGTCACGTCCCGCCCCAGGGAGCGCAGCCGGGCGGCCAGGGCCTCGCCCAGCCCGCCTTCGTCCAAAAAGACGAGGAAGCTCCCCTCGGGCAGGCCGGCGTCCCTTCCGGGGGGCAGCGTCCGCTCCCAGGACGGCAGGTAGAACCACCCCGCCGGGTCCGGGTCCTTGGCGAAGGAGGGGCGCGGCGTCCCGGGCTCCGTCGCGGCCTGGACCGGCTTCGGATCGAGCCAGTAGCGGCGGCGCTCGAAGGGGTAGGTGGGGAGATGGACGCGCCGCCGGCGCTCTCCGGCCCGCAAGGCCTGCCAGTCCAGGCCGGCGCCGTTCAGCCAGAGCCGGCCGGCGGCGCGCAGCACGGAGGCCTCTTCGCCGCCGTCGTCGGCGCCGGACGGCAGGGAGGAGACTACCGTGACCCCGGTGGTACCCGTATTGCGCAGCTCGCGCCGCGCCAGCCGGGCCAGGGTCTCGCCCGGGCCGACTTCGAGGAGGACGGCGGTGCGGGGGAGCAGCTCGCGCAGGCCGTCGGCGAAGCGCACCGTCTCCCGCAGGTGCCGGCCCCAGTACGCGGGGTCGGTCGCCTCTTCGGGCCGGATCCAGGCGCCGGTCACGTTGGACAGGTAGGGCAGGCGCGGCGGCTGCGGGTCGATCCGGGCGACGGCGCGGGCCAGGACGTCGATCGCCGGCTCCATCATCGCCGAGTGGAAGGCGTGCGAGGTGGCGAGGGTCCGGCCTTCGCAGCCGCGCTCGGAGAGCCGGCGCCGCAGGTCGTCGATCGCCGGGGCCGGGCCGGAGACGACCGAGCGGTCCGCGGCGTTGACGGCGGCGAGCGACAGCTCGGGGGTCAGGAGGGGGAGGGTCTCCTCCGCGCCGAGCGGCACGCTCAGCATGGCGCCCGGCGGGAGCTCCTGGATCAGCCGGCCGCGCAGGGCGACCAGCTCCAGCGCGTCCTCCAGCGGGAAGACTCCGGCCAGGCAGGCGGCCACGTACTCTCCGGCGCTGTGGCCGAGGAACGCCCAGGGCCGCAACCCCCAGCTCATCCAGAGCCGGGCCAGCGCGTGCTCGACGACGAAGAGCGCCGGCTGGGTGAACCGGGTCTCGACGAGCAGGGCCTCCGCCTCCTCCCGGCGCTCCGCCGGCGGGAAGAGCAGGTCCCGCAGGTCGAGGCCGAGGTGCGGGCGGAGGGCCTCGGCCGCGCGGTCGACCTCGGCGCGGAACGACGGCCAGGCGCGGTAGAGGTCGCGCCCCATGCCGGTCTTCTGCGCCCCCTGGCCCGGGAACAGGAAGGCGACGGGACCGCCGCCGCTACGCCGGCCGGTCAGCACGCGGCGAGGATCGCGCGCCGTCAGCGCCTCGCGGGCGTCGGCCAGGCCGTTGCAGAGCACGGCGCGCCGGTGGTCGAAGGCCCGGCGGCCCACCTGGAGGGTGTGGGCGACGTCGGCCGGGTCGAGGTCCGGATGCCGTTCGAGGTGCGCGGCGAGGTCGACGGTCGCCCGCTCCAGCGCCTCTTCGCTCCGCGCGGAGAGCACGAACAGCTGCCACGCGGAGTCCCGCGAAGCGGTCTCTTCGGCGGCGGGTACCTCTTCCAGCACGGCGTGGGCGTTGGTGCCGCCGATGCCGAAGGAGCTGACGCCGGCGCGGCGCGGCCCGTCTTCCACCTCCCAAGGGACGGCGACAGTGTTGACGTAGAACGGCCCGCCCGCGAAGTCGATCTGCGGGTTGGGCCGCTCGAAGTGGAGGCTCGGCGGGATCACCCGGTGCCGGAGCGCCAGGACGGCCTTGATGAGGCCGGCGACGCCGGCGGCGCAGTCCAGGTGCCCGAGGTTGGTCTTGATCGACCCCAGGGCGCAGCGCTGCGACCGTCCTTCCATGCCGCGGATGGCGTGGGTGAGGGCGGCGACCTCGATGGGGTCGCCGAGCGGCGTGGCCGTGCCGTGGGCCTCGACGTAGGTGATCGTGCGCGGGGCGACTCCGGACGCGGCGAGCGCGGAGCGCAGCACTTCGGCCTGGCCGTCGATCCCCGGCGCGGTGTAGCCGACCTTCTGCGCGCCGTCGTTGTTCACCGCGAAGCCGCGGATCAGTGCGTGCACGCGGTCGCCCGCAGCGCGAGCGTCACTCACCCGCTTCAGCACCACAACCCCGGCGCCGTTACCGCCGACGGTGCCGCGAGCTCCCACGTCGAAGGGCCGGCAGTGCCCGTCAGGCGACTCGATCCCACCCTCTTCGTAGACATAGCCTTCCCGTTGCGGCACGGCGATCGACACCCCACCTGCGAGTGCGGCGTCGCATTGATACGTCAGCAACGCCTGGCACGCCTGCACGACGGCCACGAGCGAGGTCGAGCACGCTGTCTGCACCGCGATGCTCGGGCCGCGCAGGTTGAGCTTGTATGACACGTGCGTCGTTAGATGGTCCTTGTTGGTGCCGATCAGGAC
>JBKKAU010000311.1:0-13795 GCA_046714475.1 Thermoanaerobaculia bacterium | reverse complement strand
TGCAGCATCCGGTCGTCCGGAGCGGCGCCGTAGGCCTCGCTCATCCAGAGCATGCGGTTGCCCACCGCGCCGTGGCGGTTCATCACGCCCTTGGGACGGCCGGTCGAACCCGAGGTGAAGATCAGATAGGCCAGGTTATCCGGACCTACTCCGGAGTCCAACCGGGTCGACGGCTGGTGCTCCAGATCCTGCGGCTCGTCGAGGACCACCTGGGCGCCGCTGTCCTCGAGCATCCATGCCACACGCTCGGCCGGCAGCTCCGGGTCGAGCGGTACGTAGGCGCCGCCGGCCTTGAGCACGGCCAACAGAGAGATCACCAGGTCCAGCGAGCGCTCCAGGCGGACCCCCACCGGCACCTCGGGGCCGACTCCAAGCTCGCGCAGGCGATGCGCCAGGCGGTTGGCCCTCGCGTCGAGTCCCGCATAGCTCAGCGACTCGCCTTCGAAGACCAGGGCGATCCGGTCCGGGTTCTTCCGCGCCTGCGCCTCGATCTCCCAATGCAGGCAGATCTCCGGGCGCTCGACTGCCGTGTCGTTCCACGCCAGGAGGGCGTGCCGCTCGGACTCGGCGAGCAGCGGCAGCTCCCATACCCGCAGCTCCGGATCGGCCACCGCCGCCTCGATCAGCACACGGAACCGCTCCACCAGACGGGCCATCGTCGCGGCGTCGAACAGGTCGGTGGTGTAGTTGAGCGCGCCGATCAGCCCTTCCGGGCTTTCCATGACCGTGAGGCTGAGCTCGAACTTGGTCGCCGTCCGCCCTGACAGGGGCACACTCCCCAACCTGAGGCCCGGCAGGTCCAGGGAGCCGCCGGGCGCGTTCTGCAACGTAAAGAGGACCTGGAAGAGAGGCGTACGGGACAGGTCCCGCTCGGGTGCCAGCTCCTCGACCAGACGCTCGAACGGCAGGTCCTGGTTGGCATAAGTCCCCAGCGCTCCTTCCCGTACCCGTACGAGCAGCTCGCGCACGGTCGGCTCGCGGCGCAGCTCGCCCCGCAGCACGAGCGTATTGACAAAGAACCCGATCAGCGGCTCGACCTCGGAGCGGTGCCGGTTGGCGATCGGCGTGCCGACCAGCAGGTCCTCGACCCCTGCATGGCGGGCGAGGAGCGTCTGGAACAGCCCGAGGGCGGTCATGAACAGCGTCGCTCCCTCCCGGCGGCCCAGGGCGTGGATCGAATCCAGCAGCGCCGGCGAGAGCCGCACCGGTATGTCCGCTCCCCGATCGCTCGGCACCGGCGGCCGCGGCCGGTCGAGCGGCAGATCGAGCAGGGTCGGCGCTCCGGCGAGCCGCTCGCGCCACCAGGCGAGCTGCGCTTCGAGCACCCCGGTCGAGAGCCAGCCGCGCTGCCAGCCGGCGAAGTCCGCGTACTGGATCGCCGGCTCGGGCAGCGGTGACGGGCGCCCTTCGACGAACGCCGAGTAGAGGACCCCGAGCTCCTGGATCATCACCCCGACCGACCAGCCGTCCGAGATGATGTGGTGCATGTTGCCGACGATCACGTGGTCCTCGGCATTGTCCTCAGCGCCGTCCGCGGCACGCAGCCGCATCACCCAGAGCCGCAGCAGCGGACCCGCGGCGAGGTCGAAAGGCCGCAGCGTCTCCTCCCAGCCAAGCCGCCAGGCCTCGGCCTCGCGCACCGCCTCCGGTAGACTTCCCAGGTCGACGAGCGGCAGGACCCGGCGCACGGGAGGCGCGATGACCTGCACCGGCTGGCCCCCGCGGTTCTCAAAAGTCGTCCGCAGCGACTCGTGACGGCGCAGGGTCTCGTGGAACGCGGCGACAAACACCTGCAGGTCGAGCCGGCCTTGCAGGCGCACCACCACCGGGACGTTGTAGCGCGCGCTGCCCGGCTCGAGCTGGTCGAGGAACCAGAGACGCTCCTGGCCGAACGACAGCGGCAGCGGCCCGCCGCGGTCCACCTTCGGGATCATCCCGGAAGCGCCGCGCTCCTCCAGCTCGACACGGCGGGCCAGCGCGGCGATGGTCGGCGCCTCGAACAGCGCCCGCAACGGCAGCTGCACCCCCAGCACCCAACGCAGCCGCGACATCACCCGGGTCGCCATCAGGGAGTGGCCGCCCAGCTCGAAAAAGCTCTCCTCCACCCCCACCCGTTCCACCCCGAGCACCTCGGCCCAGATGCCCGCCAGCAACTCTTCGGTCGGTGTGCGCGGAGCGACGCTGACGCCCTCCCGCGCCGTCTCCGGCGCCGGCAGCGCCCGCCGGTCCACCTTGCCGTTGGGCGTCAGCGGCAGAGACTCGAGCAACAGGAACGACGCCGGCACCATGTACTCCGGCAGCCGCTCCTTGAGGTAATCCTGCAGCGCGGCGGCCGAAGGCGCGGGCTCCTGCGCCGGCACCACATAGGCGGCCAGCCGCTTGTCCCCCGGCCGGTCCCCCCAGACCAGCACCGCCGCCTTGCGCACCCCGGGGTGCTGGTCCAGAGCCGCCTCGATCTCCCCCAGCTCGATACGGAAGCCGCGCACCTTGACCTGGTAATCCAGCCGGCCCAGGAAGTCCATGTCGCCCTCCGCCAGCCAGCGCACCAGGTCCGCCGTGCGGTACATCCGCGCCCCGGGCTCTTCAGCGAACGGGTCGGGGACGAACTTCTCCGCCGTCAGCTCGGGCCGGTTATGGTAGCCGCGCGCCAGGCCGATCCCCGCCACGTACAGCTCGCCCGGCACGCCCACAGGCACCGGCAGGCCGCGGCGGTCGAGGATGTAGATGCGCGTGTTGTCCACCGCCCGGCCGATGGTGGGCAGCCCGGCCTCGTGGCCTTTCGGCGGCACCTGGACGACGGTGCAGGTGACCGAGTACTCGGCAGGGCCGTAATGGTTCATCAGCCGGAAGCCGACCTCCGGGTCGGGACCGCGGTGCAGGCGGTCACCGCCGATGATCAACGCCCGCACCTGTAGGTCCAGGCCCTCGGGGACCTTCTCTTCGAGGACCCCTTCGGCCAGCGGCGTCATCAGGTAGGCGAGCGTGATCCCCTGCTCGGCCCACCAGCGCATCATCCCCGGCGACGACAGGCGCGTCTCCTCGTCCGGGATGAACAGGCTCGAACCGCCCGACAGATACGGCCACAGCTCCCAGATCGAGGCGTCGAACGCGGGGCTGGCGATCTGCGTGCCGCGGTCCTCGGGCTTGACCTCGTAGAGTTCCTGGTGCCACCGCACCAGGTTCATCAGACCGGCGTGCGGGATCTGGACTCCCTTGGGCTTGCCGGTAGATCCCGAGGTGTAGACGACGTAGGCGAGGTTGTCCGGCGTCACGCCGCTGTCCGGAGCGACGGTCTCGTCGCCCTGGATCGACTCCCAGTCGGCGTCGAGGCGGATCACCCGCGCCCCAGCCTCAGGCAGCGAGCCGGCGAAGCGCTCCTCGGTCAGCAGCACTGGCGCCCCGGAGTCCTCCATCAGAAAGGCCAGGCGTTCGGGCGGATAGGAGGGATCGAGCGTGACATAGGCGCCGCCGGCCTTGACCACGCCGAGGATGCCCACCGGCCGTAGCAGCGTGCGCTCGGTGCAGACCGCCACCAGCACGTCGGGACCGACGCCGAGAGACCGCAGGTGCCAGGCCAGACGATTCGAGCGCGCCTCCAGCTCGCCGTAGGTGAGCCGCCGGCCTTCGGCGTCGGCCATGGCGATCGCCTCGGGCCGCTGCCGGGCGTGCAACGCGACCAGCTCGTGCACCATCGGCACCTGTGGGCAGGGTTTGGCGGTGTCGCTCCACTCGACCAGCACCTGCTGGCGCTCGGCTGCCGGCAGCAGAGGCAGGTCCCACACCGGTCGCTCCGGGTCGGCCGCCGCGCTCTCCAGCAACACCTGGAAGCGCTCCGCCAGGCGGATCACCGCCGGCGCGTCGAACAAGTCGGCGCTGTACTCGACAGCCCCGAGGATCTCGCCGTCCGCCTCGGTCAGCGTCGCCGACAGGTCGAACTTCGCCGTGCGCAACGACACGGGCAGGCCGCGCAGCTCCAGACCGGGCAGGCCGGCCCCGTCCCCCACCGGCACGTTCTGGAATGCGAACACCACCTGGAACAGCGGCGTCCGCGCCAGGTCCCGCACCGGCGAGAGCTCCTCGACCAGGCGCTCGAACGGTACGTCCTGGTGGGCGTAGGCGCCGAACGCCGTCTCACGCGCACGGCCCAGCAGCTCGCGCACGCTGGGTCCGCCCGACAGGTCGCCGCGCAGCACCAGCGTGTTGACGAAGAACCCGATCAGCGGCTCGACCTCCGAGCGCGTCCGGCCGGCGATGGGCGAGCCCACCACCAGGTCCTCCGTCCCCGCGTGGCGGCCCAGCAGGGCCTGGAAGAGGCTGAGGAGCGTCATGCACAGCGTCGCGCCCTCGCGCCGGCTCAAGGCGGCCAGGGCCTGGCTCAGCCCTGCCGGCAGCCGCACCGGAACGCTGTCGCCGCGCGGCGACAGCACCGCCGGACGCGGCCGGTCGGTCGGCAGCTCGAGCACCGCGGGCACCCCGTCCAGGCGCTCGCGCCACCAGGCGAGCTGCTGCTCCAGCGCTCCTTCGCCGAGCCACTGCCGCTGCCAGACCGCGAAGTCGGCGTACTGGATCGTAAGGTCCGGCAACGGGGACGACAGGCCCGCGGTGAAGGCGCCGTAGAGGGTCCCGAGCTCGCGCAGGAGCACGCCCACCGACCAGCCGTCCGAGACGATGTGGTGCATGTTGACCACCACGACGTGCTCCGCGGCGTCCAACCGCAGCAGGCTGACCCGCAGCAGCGGCCCCGCCGCAAGGTCGAAGGGCCGCGCCATCTCCTCCTGCGCCCGGCGCCGCGCCTCCGCCTCCCGCCGCGCCTCGGCCAGGCCGCCCAGATCCACCACCGGCGGTATGCCGCGCCCCGCCGGGCCGACGACCTGGACCGGCGCCTCGCCGGCGAAGGAGAAGGTGGTCCGCAGCACCTCGTGGCGCCGGACGATCTCGTCCAGGGCTGCCGCGAAAGCCCGCACGTCCAGCCGGCCGGCGAGGCGCAGCACCGCCGGGATGTTGTAGCGCGCGCTGCCCGGCTCGAACTGGTCGAGGAACCAGAGACGCTCCTGGGCAAAGGAGAGCGGCAGCGGGCCGTTCCGGTCGGCCCTCGGGATCGGCAGGGCCATCTCGCCGCGCTCCTCAAGCTCGACGCGGCGGGCCAGCTCGGCGACGGTCGGCGCCTCGAACAACGCCCGCAGCGGCAGCTGCACCCCCAGCACCCCGCGCAGCCGCGACATCACCCGGGTTGCCATCAGGGAGTGGCCTCCCAGCTCGAAAAAGCTCTCCTCCACTCCCACCCGCTCGACCCCGAGCACCTCGGCCCAGATACCCGCCAGCAGCTCCTCGGTCGGCGTGCGGGGGGCGACGCTGCCGCCCTCCCGCGCCGCCTCCGGCGCCGGCAGCGCCCGGCGGTCCACCTTCCCGTTGGGGGTCAACGGCACGGCGTCGAGGACCAGGAACGACGCCCGCACCAAGTACTCCGGCAGCCGCTCCTTGAGGTAATCCTGCAGCGCGGCGGCCGAAGGCGCAGGCTCCCGCGCCGGCACTACATAGGCCGCCAGACGCTTGTCCCCCGGCCGGTCGCCCCAGACCAGCACCGCCGCCTCGCGTACCCCGGGGTGCTGGTCCAGAGCCGACTCGATCTCCCCCAGCTCGATACGGAACCCCCGTACCTTGACCTGGTGGTCCAGCCGGCCGAGGAAGTCTATGTCGCCGTCCGGCAGCCAGCGCACCAGGTCCGCCGTGCGGTACATCCGTGCCCCAGGCTCGCCCGCGAACGGGTCGGGCACGAACTTCTCCGCCGTCAGCTCCGGCCGGTTGTGGTAGCCGCGCGCCAGACCGACGCCCGCCACGTACAGCTCGCCCGGTACACCCACCGGCACCGGCAGGCCGTGGCGGTCCAGGATGTAGATCCGCGTGTTGTCGATCGCCCGGCCGATGGTCGGGATGCCGACCTCCTGGCCGCGCGGCGGCACCTGGACGACCGTGCAGGTCACCGAGTACTCGGCCGGACCGTAGTGGTTCATCAGCCGGAAGCCGACCTCCGGGTCCGGACCGCGGTGCAGGCGGTCGCCGCCGATGATCAGCGCCCGCACCTGCAGGTCGGGGACCTTCTCCTCCAGAACGCCTTCGGCCAGCGGCGTCATCAGGTAGGCCAGCGTGATCCCCTCTTCGGCCCACCAGCGGATCATGCCCGGCGACGACAGACGCGTCTCTTCGTCCGGTATGTGCAGGCTCGAGCCGCCCGACAGGTACGGCCACAGCTCCCAGATCGAGGCGTCGAACGCCGGGCTCGCGATCTGCGTGCCACGGTCCTCCGGCTTGACCTCGTAGAGCTCCTGGTGCCACCGCACCAGGTTCATCAGACCGGCGTGCGGGATCTGGACGCCCTTGGGCTTACCCGTCGATCCCGAGGTATAGACGATGTAGGCCAGGTTGTCCGGCGTCACGCCACTCTCTGGCGCGGCGGATTCGTCTCCCTCCCAGTCTCCGTCGAGAAGGATCACCCGCGCCCCGGTCTCGGGCAGGGCCGCCGCGAAGCGCTCTTCGGTCAGCAGCACCGGAGCGCCGGAGTCCTCCATCAGGAAGGCCAGACGCTCGGGCGGGTAGGACGGATCGAGCGTGACGTAGGCGCCCCCGGCCTTGACCGCGCCAAGGATGCCCACCGGCCGCAGCAGCGTCCGCTCGGTGCAGACCGCCACCAACACGTCCGGGCCGACGCCTAGAGACCTCAGATGCCAGGCCAGGCGATTCGAGCGCGCCTCCAGCTCGCCGTAGGTGAGCCGCCGGCCTTCGGCGTCGGCCATGGCGGTCGCCTCGGGCCGCTGCCGGGCGTGCAACGCGACCAGCTCGTGCACCATCGGCGCCTGCGGGCAGGGTTTGGCGGTGTCGCTCCATTCGACCAGCACCTGCTGGCGCTCGGCCGCCGGCAGCAACGGTAGGTCCCACACCGGCCTCTCCGGATCGGCCGCCGCACCCTCCAGCAGCACCTGGAAGCGCTCCGCCAGACGGACCACCGTCGGCGCGTCGAACAGGTCGGTGCTGTACTCGATACCGCCCGCCAGCTCGCCTCCGGTTTCGGAGAGGGCCAGGTTCAGGTCGAACTTCGCCGTGCGCGACGCCAGCGGCAAGCCGCGCAGCTCCAGCCCCGGCAGGCTCAACCCGACCCCCACCGGCACGTTCTGGAGCGCGAACGCCACCTGGAACAGCGGCGTCCGGGAGAGGTCCCGCGCCGGCGACAGCTCCTCGACCAGCCGCTCGAACGGCACATCCTGGTGCGCGTAGGCCCCCAGGGCGCCTTCCCGGGAACGGCGCAGCAGCTCGCGGGCTCCGGGGTTGCCTGACAAGTCGCCGCGCAGCACCAGCGTATTAATAAAGAACCCGATCAGCGGCTCGATCTCCAGACGCGTCCGGCCGGCGATCGGCGAGCCGACCACCAGGTCTTCGCTGTTGGCGTGCCGGCCCAGCAAGACCTGGAAGAGACCCAAGAGCGTCATGAACAGCGTCGCGCCTTCGCGGCGGCTCAGGGCCGCCAGCGCCTGGCTCAGCTCCGCCGGCAGGCGCACCGGGACGCTGCCGCCGCGCGGCGACAGCACCGCCGGCCGCGTCCGGTCCGTGGGCAGCTCCAGCACCGGGGGAGCCCCGGCCAGCCGGTCGCGCCACCAGGCGAGCTGCCGCTCCAGCGCCCCTTCGCCGAGCCACTGCCTCTGCCAGACCGCGAAGTCGGCGTACTGGATGGGGAGGTCCGGCAGACTCTGGCCGCCGTAGAACGCGCCCAGCTCGTTGAGGAACACGGCCATGGACCAGCCGTCGGAGACGATGTGGTGCATGTTGACCACCACCACGTGCTCCTCGGCATTGTCAGCGCCGTCCGCGGCGCGCAGCCGCAGCAGGCTCACCCGCAGCAGCGGCCCCGCCGCGAGGTCGAACGGCCGCGCCACTTCCTCTTCGGCCAGGCGTAGCGCCTCGGCCTCCCGCTCGGGCAGACCGCTCAGGTCCACCACCTGCGGCGTCCGGTCGCCCACTGGACCGACGACCTGGACCGGCGACTCGCCCGCGAAGGCGAAGCGGGTGCGCAGCACCTCGTGCCGGCGCACGATCTCCGACAGCGCCGAGGCGAAGGCCGGCACGTCCAGGCGCCCTCCCAGCCGCAGCACGGCCGGGATGCTGTAGCGCGAGCTCCCCGGCTCGAGCTGGTCCAGGAACCAGAGGCGCTCCTGGGCGAAGGAGAGCGGCAGCGGCCGGCTCCGGTCTGCCCGAGGGATCGGCAGCGCCGCCGCGCCGCGCCCCTCCAGCTCGATCTGCCGCGCCAGCCCGGCGACCGTCGGCGTCTCGAACAGCGTCCGCAGCGGCAGCAAGACGCCGAAGACGTCGCGCAGCCGCGACATCACCTGCGTGGCGAGCAGCGAGTGGCCGCCCAGCTCGAAGAAGTTCTCTTCGACCCCTACCCGGTCGAGCCCCAGCACCTCGGCCCAGACGCCGGCCAGCAGCTCCTCGGCGGGAGTCCGCGGCGCGACGCTACCACCGTCCCGCGCGATCTCCGGCGCCGGCAGCGCGCGGCGGTCCACCTTGCCGTTGGGCGTCAGCGGCAGCGCCGGGAGCAGCACGAACGCCGAAGGGATCATGTACTCCGGCAGCCGCTCGCGCAGGGAGCCGCGGAGGGCCTCGACCGACGGCTGCGCGTTGTCTTCCGGGGCGGCCGGCACGACATAGGCCACCAGGCGCTTGTCCCCGGGCCGGTCCTCCCAGACCAGCACCGCCGCCTCCCGCACCTCGGGGTGCTGGCCCAGCACCGTCTCGACCTCGCCCAGCTCGATGCGGAAGCCACGGATCTTGACCTGGTGGTCGATCCGGCCCAGGAAGTCGACGTCGCCGTCCGGCAGCCAGCGCACCAGGTCGCCCGTGCGGTACATCCGCGCGCCGGGCTCTTCCGTGAAGGGGTCGGGGATGAACTTCTCGGCCGTCATGTCCGGCCGGTGCGCGTAGCCGCGCGCCAGACCGACGCCGGCCACGTACAGCTCGCCCGTCACCCCCACCGCCACCGGCCGCTGCTCCCCATGGAGGACATCCAGGACGTAGATCCGCGTGTTGTCGATGGCCCGGCCGATCGACGGCAACGAGTCGCCCGCCGGGCCTTCACCCCGGGGCGGCACCTCGACCACGGTCGAGGTCACGGTGTACTCGGCGGGGCCGTAGTGGTTCATCAGCCGGAACCCGATGCCAGGGTCCGGACGCCGGTGCAGCCGGTCGCCGCCGATGATCAGCGCCCGCACCAGGAGCGGCAGGCCGGCCGGGATCGTCTCCTCCAGCACCCCTTCGGCGAGCGGCGTCATCAGGTAGGCCAGGGTTATCCCCTGCTCGGACCACCAGCGGATCATGCCGGGGGAGGACAGCCGCGTCTCCTCGTCCGGGATGTAGAGGCTGGCGCCGCCGGAGAGGTAGGGCCAGAGCTCCCAGACCGAGGCGTCGAAGGCCGGGCTCGCGATCTGCGTGCCGCGGTCGCCCGGCTGGACGTCGTAGAGCCGCTGGTGCCAGCGCACCAGGTTCATCAGGCCGGCGTGCGGGATCTCCACCCCCTTGGGCCGGCCCGTCGACCCCGAGGTGTAGACCACGTAGGACAGGTTGTCCGGCGTCACGCCGCTCGCCGGCGCCGCGGACTCGTTCCCTTCGACCCGCTCCCAGTCCGCGTCGACGCGGAGCACCCGCGCCGCGGTCTCCGGCAGCGCGGCCGCGAACCGCTCCTGGGTCAGCAGCAGCTCCGCCCCGGCGTCTTCCAACAGGAAGGCCAGACGCTCGCGCGGATAGGTCGGGTCGAGGGTGACGTAGGCGCCGCCGGCCTTGACCGCGCCGAGGATGGCGACCGCCCGCTCCAGGCTGCGCTCCATGCAGACCGCCACCCGCACATCCGGCCCGACGCCGAGCCGGAGCAGGTGCCAGGCCAGGCGGTTGCTCCGCGCTTCGAGCTCGCCGTAGGTGAGCCGCCGGCCCGTCGCGTCCGCCAGCGCCGTGACGTGCGGCTGCCGCCGGGCGTGCCACGAGAACAGCTCGTGGACCATCGGCTCCTGCGGGCAGGGCTTCGCGGTGTCGTTCCACTCGACCAGCACCTGCTGGCGCTCCGGCGCGGGCAGCAGCGGCAGGTCGGTCACCGGCCGCCGCGGCTCCGCGACCGCCGCTTCGAGGAGCGTCAGGAACCGCTCGCCCAGACGCGACACCGTCGGCGCGTCGAACAGGTCGGTGCTGTACTCGACCGCGCCGAGGATCTCGATATCCGCCTCGGTGGGCGCCTCGGTGAGCGCCATGGAGAGGTCGAACTTGGCCGTACTCCCCGGCAGCGGCACGACGCGCAACGTCAGTCCCGGCACCTCAAGGCTGCCGCCCGGCGCGTTCTGCAGCGCGAAGACCACCTGGAAGAGCGGCGTATGGCCGAGGTCGCGCTGCGGCGCCAGCTCCTCCACCAGCTTCTCGAAGGGGAGGTCCTGGTGGGCGTAGGCGCCAAGAGCGGTCTCGCGCGCCCGGGCCAGCAGCCCGCGCACGTCGAGGCCGCCCGACAGGTCGGCGCGCAGTACCAGCGTGTTGACGAAGAACCCGATCAGCGGCTCCAGCTCCGCGCGCGTGCGGCCGGCGATGGGCGAGCCGACCACCAGGTCTGTGCTGCCGGCATGGCGGCCGAGGAGCGCCTGGAAGAGGCCGAGCAGCGTCATGAAAAGCGTCGTCCCCTCGCGCCGGCTCAGCCCCTTGAGGCCCCGCGCCAGTCCGCTTGGGATCCGCAGAGCGACGCTCCCGCCGCGGGGGGACAACACCGCCGGCCGCGGCCGGTCCGCCGGCATCTCCAGCACCGGCGGCGCGCCGGCCAGGCGCTCGCGCCAATACGCGAGCTGTGACTCCAGCGCCTCGCCGCTCAGCCACTGCCGCTGCCAGGCCGCGTAGTCGGCGTACTGCACCGGCAGCTCCGGCAGCGGCGAGCCGCCGTACAACGCTCCGAGCTCGCGGACGAGCACTCCGGCCGACCAGCCGTCCGAGACGATGTGGTGCATGTTGGACAGCACCACATGATCGTCGGCACCCAAACGCAAGAGGGCGACCCGCAGCAGCGGCCCGGCCGCGAGGTCGAACGGCCGCAGCACCTCCCCCAGGACGATCCGCGTCGCCTCGGCCTCGCGCGCGGTAAGGCCGGAGAGGTCCACCAGCGGCGGCACGCCGGAACACGGCGGGGCCACGACCTGCACCGGGCCACCCTCGGAGACGACGAACGTGGTGCGCAGCGCCTCGTGCCGGGCCACGATCGCGTCAATGGCGGCGGCGAAGACCGGCAGGTCGAGCCGCCCTTCCAGGCGCAGCACGGCCGGGATGTTGTAGCGGACGCCGCCCGGCTCGAGCTGGTCGAGGAACCAGAGCCGTTCCTGGGCGAACGACAGCGGCAGAGGCCGGCTCCGATCCGCCTTCGGGATCGGCTGCACCGCGGCGCCGCGCTCCTCCAGCTCGATCCGCCGTGCCAGGCCGGCCACCGTCGGCGTCTCGAAAAGCGCGCGCAACGGCAGGGCGATGCCGAAAACCTCGCGGACGCGCGACATCACCTGCGTGGCGAGCAGCGAATGGCCGCCGAGCTCGAAGAAGCTCTGCTCGGTCCCCACCCGGTCGAGCCCCAGCACCTCGCCCCAGATCCCCGCGAGCAGCTCGGCGGTGGGGCTCGCCGGAGCGGCGGGAGAGGCGTCAAGCTCCGGCCGCCGCTCCGCCGCGATATGGGCCAGCGCCTTGCGGTCCACCTTGCCGTTGGGTGTGAGCGGCAGCGCCTCCAGGAGCACGAACCCGGACGGTACGGCGTGGCCGGGCAGGCGTTCCTCCATGAAGCCGCGAAGCTCGGCGGGAGCGGGAGCGGGCTCGGCCACCACACAGGCGACCAGACGGCGGTCTCCCGGCGCCGGCTCGATCACCACCACGGCGCAGTCGCGCACCACGGGATGGCCGCCGAGCGCCGCCTCGACCTCGCCGACCTCGATGCGGAAGCCGCGGACTTTCACTTGGTGGTCGGTGCGGCCCACGAAGACCAGATCGCCGCCGGGGAGCCGGCGCACGAGGTCGCCCGTCCGGTACAGGCGCGAGCCGGGCTCGCCGCCCCACTCCGCCGCGAACGGATCGGGCACGAACCGTTCGGCCGTGAGGTCCGGACGGCCGAGATAACCGCGGGCCAGCAGCGGACCGCCGAGGCACAGCTCGCCTGCAACGCCGGCCGGGACCAGGCCGCCGCGGCGGTCCAGGACGTAGGCGCTGCGGCTGGCGGCCGGCCGGCCGATCCCTCCGGGCTCGCTCCCCACCTCGGCGGCGGTGGCGGTGACGATCGCCTCCGTCGGGCCGTAGCTGTCGATCAGACGCACGCCCGGGAGCGGACCGTGCGACCAGAGCCGCGCCGCCGCCGCCGGCAGCGCCTCGCCTCCTACCAGAATCAGGCGCAGCGGCAGCTCCGCCGCCGGCCCGACCTGGCCGAGCCACTGGTGGAAGTACGCGGTCGGCAGGTCGGCTACCGTGAGCTGCAGCTCGCGCACCCGGTCGAGCAGCTCCGAGGGCTCCCACAGCGCCGCGCCGCGCAGCACCAGGGTGGCGCCGCAGGTCAGCGGCAGCAGGAAGTTCTCCATCGAGACGTCGAAGCTCGGCGAGGAGAACGCCAGGGCCCGGTCCCGCCGGTCGAACCCGTAGAGCGCCGCGATGCTCGCCAGGTGTCCGACGGCCCGCCCGTGCTCGACCCCCACCCCCTTGGGGCGACCGGTCGAGCCGGAGGTGTAGATGATCCAGGCCAGCCCCTCCGGCCAACGCGGCGCGAGACCGTCAACCTCTCGACAGGCAAGGTTCAAGCCCTCCAGCACCACCCGCGCCCCCGAGTCCTCCAGCACGAAGGCCCGGCGTTCCGGTGGATAGGAGGGGTCCAGGGGCAGGTAGACGCCGCCCGCCTGCCAGATGGCGAGCATGGCGACGACCAGCTCCGGCGAGCGCTCCAGGAGGACGGCCACCGGCACCTCGGGGCCGACCCCGAGGCCGCGCAGCCGCCGCGCCAGCCGGCCGGCGCGGGCCTGGAGGTCGCCGTAGCTAAGGTGCAGGCCGTCCTCCCCCACCACCGCCACGGCTTCGGGCGCCGCCTCCACTTGGAGATCGAAAAGATCCTGGAGGCAACGCTCCAGGGCTGGCTGCGGCGCGCCGTTCCACTCGCGGACGAGCTGCTGGCGCTCGGTCTCGTCGAGCAGAGACAGCTCCGATAAGGGCCGGTCCGGGTCCGCCATCGCCCCGTCGAGCAGGCGTTCGAGATGGCCGAGCCACCGCGCCGCGGTCGCGTCGTCGAACAGGTCGGCGTTGAACTGCAGGCTGCCCGCGAGACCGTCCGCGGTCTCCTGGAGCCCCAGGGTCAGGTCGAACGGCGTGCTCCGGCTCTCGCTGGGCAGCGGCGCGAGGGTCAGGCCCGGCAGCTCCAACGGCCCCATCGGCGTGTTCTGCAGCAGGAACATCACCTGGAACAGGGGCGAGTACGAAAGGCTCCGCTCCGGCGCCAGCTCCTCCACCAGCCGGTCGAACGGCAGCTCCTGATGCGCGTAAGCGTCCAGCGCAGCCGTGCGCATCCGGGCGATGAGCTGCCGGAAGGTCGGGTCACCGGACAGGTCGGAGCGCAGCACCAGCGTGTTGACGAACATGCCGATGAGGCCTTCCAACTCGCGGTGGTTGCGGCCGGCGATCGGCGAGCCGACCACGACGTCCTCCTGATCCGCCAGACGGCCGAGCAGGGCCGAGAAGGCGCCAAGGAGCACCATGAACAGCGTCGCGCCCTCGC
>JBKKAU010000310.1:0-12527 GCA_046714475.1 Thermoanaerobaculia bacterium | reverse complement strand
GCCTCGAGGCGGGCGAGGTCGAACACGGTCCCGCTCTTGAGAGTCACCCGCACGTCGTCGCCCCGCCCCACGACCCCCCCCATTTCCCCCAAACGCGCCAAGAAAAGCCGGCCGAGGTCGACTTGGCGCTCCCGGTGGGCGATCTCGACCCCGAGGATCTCGATCGGGCGGCGCTCCTAGGGCAGCCGCTCTGGCGGCACTTGGGCGACCCAGGGGTTCTCGGGCTTGGCGCCATTGAAGTAGTCGCCCCAGAACGCCTCCTGGTTGCCGTCGCTCCCCCAACGCAGCCGCCCCTCGTAGGTGGCGCCGTCGACGGTAGTGATCCGGCCGTAGAGGAACCCCTGGTGGGCCTCCTCCGCCGCCGGGAGGGTCTCCGCCGCCGGCGGCGTCGAGGGGGTGATCGCAAGCGAGGTCGCCGCGGCGGCGGGGTCGACGTCCCGCTCGACGGACCGGCGGCCGGCGGCGAGGACGAGGAGGACTAGCACGATGGCGAACGCCCCGCCGGCGATCGCGGCTCTCTTCATGGTCGGCTCTCCTGCAGAAGACACGAATCTCAAGCCGCCACGTTGCGGCCTGCCTATCTTACGTACGGGGCGGCGAGAGATTACGCTGGGGTAATCAACTTCGCCATCTCGACGTACCCCTCACCGTGCTTCCCCTTCCCCGCTCCCCTACCCACCGGGGTTCGCAATCTTTCCGCACTGCTTCGGGATACCAGCCCAGGATGAGTCGTGTCATGGGTGGTGGAGGGGGTGGGGACGGTGGTTCCGGCCCCACCATAAGCTTCAGCAGAGGTTTGTTGTGCAGGTGTTACCGCAAGTCGCACAGGTTCGGTAGCCGCCGCTCCACGGACAATCCGGGTAATGGGAGCCTCCCGCGACCTGATTGAGGTTCTCTTCGAGACGGCTCAGCGTCTCCTTCGACAGTACCAGCTTCTTCGTCTGCTTCTTCATGATGGTTTCCCCCTTTAGCGGCCAAGGATTCGCCCCCGGCCCGCGCATTGTAGCTTAGCCTCAAGAACTCCTGCTAGCCGGCGGTGCCGAGCCACGATTTCAGGTGGGGGCCCGGATCTCACGGAACCGACGGAGTTGCCTTCGCGCCCGTTGAGGTGCCGCGACGATCCAAGGAGGACCTTGCCATGACCCAGTTACTGCAGCGGGGTATCTGTTTACCGTCTGTGGTCGGGTGGTTTGAGCTGAGGACATCGAGAGAGAGGACTTAGTGCCCTCGTATCTGTTTACCGTGACGGCGGGCTTGTGAGTGCGCTGTAAGGTCGGGGGTGAGGATTACGGAGAATATTCGTCATCAAGTGAATCGGACGGAGAGGCCCCGACCTTGTTCAGATAGGCTGTCCAACTGATCACTCCGGGTCCCAACTGGACTTTGCCCACTCCCAGCGCCGAGGAGATCTGTCGGGGATGCCGACCTTGCACTCGACGACCACAATCCTGGCACTCTCCATAATGAACCACGAACTCCGTCGTCACCGGCTGGATCCGGGGGAATATCGATCTGGTACTGGCTCTTCTTGCCCTGCAAGCGAACCTTGCCCTGGCAACTCTCACAGTACAATGGACACGGCACCTCAAGAGTCTCATCCACGCGCCGAGGGACCGGACGAGTCGCGGCTTGACCGTATTGCGCTCCAGCTTTGCGCCCCGGAGTTTTCGGAGCGGCTTTGGGCTCTCCCTTCGAAAAGGGCGCCGCCTGACGTTTGCCCTTGCGCTGAAGCTTTTCGATCAGCTTTTCCAGGTGGGAGATCCGCTTCTCCTGCTCGGCAACCCGGCGCAGAAGCTCATCTCTTTCCTCAAGGAGTTCCTCGTAAGTCGGCATGGCTGCAAGGAATTTAATCCCACCCACCCGGCCTGTCAAGAGGGCACTAAGTCCTCTCTCCCGATGTCCTCAGCTCAAACCACCCGACCACAGACGGTAAACAGATACGCTCGATCTTGCCGTTGACGACTCTTCCGGTAGTTACTCGCATGGGCTGATCCTAATCGAAGTCATTCGCGACCCCCGAAGCTTCCCGCGCTGTCCGTAAGAGTTCCCGGGCCGCGAACGGACGGAACTTCCCGACCTCCATCTCTCCAGCCGACACCTCCGGCCCTCTCTCGCTTCCTCCGCAACGTTCGGGAGGATGCCCGGAAGGCTCAGGAACCGCGAAGGAAGGTTAGTTCGCGACTTCCCCCCATTCCGGCGCGGCGCCGGAGGCTCAATTTGCGGTTCCGGAGCCTCTATTCCCGACCCGCAAACGCAGATTCGCGGTGCCGGAGCCTTCATTCCCGACTCCTGAACGTCTATTCGCGGCTCCGAGCCCTTCCCGGAGATCGCCGTTTGCGACATTCCCGGCTCCGGAGCGGTACTTCGCGGTCCCGGACTCTCCATTCGCGGTTCCGGGACGCTCCAGAACCGCGAAACAAGGTTCAGGAGTCGGGAAGTAAGCTTCGGTTGCGACTCCGGATTCTTATTTCGCGACTCCTGGCGGGTGATTCGCGGTTCCAAGATGGGCGCGATGAGATCGCGCCATCCCCCCTCTCCGCGGACCTACAGTACCTCTTCGGCATCGACGAGACGGCCGGCTTCAACGTCTTCCTGAGAAATAGCCTTCAGAGTCATACGGTGAGAATACCCCGCGCTGCCCCATGGAAACCAGGGCGGACGGTCCAGCCCGGCAAGCGGACGGTTGGGAGACGCATGCGAGAGGCTCGCACCCGTTCCGCGACGGCTCGTACCTGTTTCCGGACGGTTGCGCGATCGGGGCGGACGGTTGCGATCTCGGGGCGAACCGTTCGCCCCGAGTTGCGGACGGTTGGGATCTCGGGGCGAACCGTCCGCTTCGCGTTTCGGACGGTTAGAATCTTGGTCTGGACCGTCCGCCCCGGGATTCAGGCGACCGGGATCTCGGGGCAAACCGTCCGACCCGGGATCTAGGCGAGTCGCGAGCACAAAGCCAAGGGCTGACAAGGGATGACCGCGATCGACCTGGTCGTCTGCACGTACAACAACGCTGCCCTGCTGGACAGGACCCTGACCGCCCTCTCCGCGCAGAGGGTCTCCTCCGTGGTCCGGTGGCAGGTCCTGGTCGTCGACAACAACTGCACGGACGAGACGCCGGAGGTGGTCGAGAGGCACCTGCGGTCCGGCGGGATCCCTCTCCGGGTGGTGCGCGAGCCGGAGCAGGGGCTGACTCCCACCCGCCTTTGTGGCGTCCGGAATACCGGCGGGGAGTGGATCGCGTTCGTCGACGACGACTGTCTGCTGGCCGAGGACTGGGTCGAGGAGGCGGCCCACTTCGCGGCCGGGCACCCTCTGTGCGGCGCCTTCGGCGGGCAGATCGTCCTCGACTGGGAGACGGCTCCCCCACCCTACGCCTCGAACCGCCGCTACGCCTACGCCGGCAAGTCCCACGGCGAGACGGCCCACCGCCGGCCGTGGATCGCCGGCGCGGGAATGGTCGTGCGCAGGGCGGCGCTCGAAGACTGCGGGTGGATCGACAGGCAGTTCCTCGAGGACCGGACCGGCAAGCGGCCGGTCTCCGGCGGCGACATGGAGATCGCGTTGCGGATCGCGGCGCGGTCCGAGGTCTGGTACAACCCGACTTGCAGGCTCCGGCACGTCATCCCCGAGCGCCGCATGACGCGGCAGTACCTGCGGAGCATCACCTTCGGCCTCGGCGCGAGCCGGCACAACGCCATGGCGTTGACCTGGAAGGGCTCCTACCCCGCCTGGCTGGCCTTCTCCGTCCTCTATTCAGTGGGGTTCGGAGCATCCGGTCTCCTCCAGGCGATCCGCGAGGCCGAGGCGTCGCTGGCCTTGAGCCCCGTCCGCGGCTGGTGGGCGGCGATCGGGGACATGCTGCGGATGGACCCGGCGGAGCGGCGGGCCCTGCTGGGTTGCGCGGTCAGCCGGCGACGAACACCTTGAGGCGATCGGTGTCGAGCACGCGGGTGAAATGCTCGCCGAGGTGAGCGCGGAGCTCGGCGTAGTGATCGAGCCACCAGAACGCCGGCCAGCCGACGACGACGAACCGGGCTCCCGAGGCGCGCAGCTCGGCCACCGCCTGCGCGCCGTCCGCGGGCGGTCCCCAGTACCGGCCCTCCCGGTGGGTGAGGGGGATGGCTTTCCGGCCCGCGGCGAAACCCCTTCCAAAGGAGTCCTGGTCGATCAGCACCATCGTCTCGCCCGGCGGCACCACCGATTCGAGCTCGCGGGTCGCCGCCAGGAGCTGATGCATCCACTCGTTGGCGTGCGGGAACGGAATCTCCGGAATTTCCACGCCGAGGAAGGGACAGAGCTTCTCCCACCCTTCGCCTCCACAGATGTCGATCACGAGCAGGTCGTCCGGCCGGTCTCTGAAATAGCGCTCCACGTCCCGTCGATGCGTTTCATAGGCCTGGAGGAACCGCTCGCGGGAGAAGACGACCGAGCCGTAGACGCGCGCGCTGATGAACTCCTGGAACCGCTTGAAGTCGGGATAGCGATGCCACCAGTCCATCATCAGCTCCCAGTGGAGCTCCACCGACCGGAGCCACGCCTGGGACTCGCGGACCGTCAGCACGAAGCGGCTCCCGGGATACTCGGCGTCGAGCTGCGCGTAGAACGGCGCGACGGGGATGTCGACGGCGCCTTGATACTCTTCGAGAATCGGTAACCGGTAGCGCCCGTTGCGCAGGCATTCGAAAGTCGACTCATCCGACGGATAGTGGATCGTTCGGATGCCGAGCCGGTCGAGCGCCTCGCCAAGGCTCGAGGTGCCGGTCTTGCTCAATCCAAGCCCGAAAACCTTGCCATCGGTCATCGGGGCCTCTCCCCGGTGAGGAACGCCCGCAGCTCCCGTCCGACGCTTTCCAGCGAGAAATGCTCCTCGGCGCGGCGCCGCGCCCGCTCGCCGAGCCTGGATCTCAGACCCTCGTCGTCGAGCAGCGAGCCAAGCGCCCGCGCCAAGGCCCCGGCGTCACCGGCCGGTACCACCCTTCCATCGTCCCCGAGGATGTCGGCAACGCCGGGAGCGTCCGCGGCGACGACGGGGAGGCCGCAGGCCATGGCCTCGACGGGCGCCACGGGGAAACCCTCGTTGCGCGAGGGAAAAGCGTACACGTCCGCCGCCGCGAGGTGGCGGCGGATCACCTTGCGATCGTTCACATATTCGTCGACCCAGTGAACGCCGGGATCGTCGCCGAGGAGGGCGCGCAGCGCCCCGGCGTCGCGGCCGGAGCCGACCAGGAGCAGGCGGATGTCGCGGTCACGCCGGGCATCCCGGACCAGGCGCCATGCCGCGACGAGAACGTCGAGCCCCTTGCGGTGGAGCTCCACGCGGCCATGCCACGCCACGACGCGGGCATCGCGTGGGATGCCTAAATCCGCTCGTGCGCCTTCTTGATCGGCCGGAGGCCACATCCGCAGGTCGATGGGGTTGAAGATGCGCGCGACTTTTCGATCCGGCATGCCATAGCGCCGGCGCAGACGGTCCGCTTCCACCGTGGAGCCGACGATCAGCCCAGAGCAGGCGCGGAGGGCGAGCGGGCGGAGCGGGCGCTCGAAACGGCTGAGCTGCCAGTTCCCACCCTGGAACGTCGCATAGACCCGCAGGCCCGCAAGGCGCCCGAGCAATACGCAGGCGTCGAACCGCGCGTGCTCGTACTCCTGGCAGAGGACCACGCCGCACCCTTCGCGTCGCAGCTCGCGGGCGAGCACCCGCAGCGGTGTCGCGAGGTACGGGCTCAGCTCCTTGAGGAACGCCGCCCGCAGGCGGGCCGGGCCGCGCAGATCGCCCGCCGCCTCGGCGAGGCTCACGGCGTAGGGGTTGGGCACCCGCCGGCGCGCGCGGCGATAGCGCCGCGGCGCCGGCAGGACGCGGATCGTCGCGCCGGTCGGCCCCTGCTAGAACCGCGCGGGCTCATCGACCCGGGCGGAAAAACAGAAGAGCACGGTCCGGCACCCGGCGTGGCGCAGCGCGTCGATATAGCCGAACATCCAGCCGCCGGTCATCTCGGCGCGGAACGCCTCGAACGAGACGCCGAGGTTGTCGAGGAAATCCTCGAGGAGATGGCTCCAGTCGATCAGCGCGACGCAGGGGGCCGCGGTCATCGGCCCCCCTCCATCGCTTTGTCGACAAGGGCCGGCAGTACCTTCGACGCGTCGAAACAATCCGCCGCGATCTCGCGGGCGGCGCGGCAATGTCTCGCGTAATCACCGGAGATCCGGGCGACCGCGTCGGCCGCCTCGTCGAGCGTCGAGAAGGGCACCACGCCCAGACCGGTCTCCATCCAACCGGTAAAGCCGGTGTCCTGCACGGCGACCGGACGACCGCTCGCGAGATACGAGGCGCTCCGTTCGCTGAACCAGCCGGACCGGCTCGCCACGTAGCCCTGCTTGGCGACGCTGAACTCCGCCTTGGACGAGCGGAGGTAGCGCTGGTAGGCCGCCCCGTCCGGCGCCAAGGAGAGCGGATCGCGGATGCGCCAGCCGCGCGAGCTCAGGAGGTCGCGGGGGGCGCCGGCGGTCCCGAGCGCCAGCTCGAAAGTTTCGGGGCACAGCGACGGCAGGTCCAGGAACCCGGCGAACGACTCTGACTTCATGCCGAACCGGCGCCCGCCGTGCTCGCGGGGCGGGTAGCTGTCCCACTGCAGGACGGTCGTGAACGGGCCGGACTCCGGCCCCGCGGTGACCTCCCACGCGTCGAGCGTGACCGGCTGGCGCGTCGGCCTCCACGGCAGCCCGTCGTCCGGGATCGAGCAGCCGGGCCGGCCGAAATTCTCGCCGAAGGTCAGGAACGCTGTATGCCCCAGCGCGCGCCGGCGCGCCTCCGGGTCCGACAGGTGGCGGATCTGCGTGAACGCCGGGTCGGTGTCGACCAGCGCGCGGGCGGGCGCTCCGGCCACCCAGTCGCGGAGCGGGTTGACCCCTGACAGGTTGAGCACCAGGTCCGCGCTCTCGCAAAAAGTCCGCGCGCGGCCGGCGGCGGGCCCGAGCCAGCGGCCGGCATGGGCGTCGTGAAACGCCCAGAGGCCGCCCGCCCCCGCGCGCTCGAAGGCGTCGGCGGCGAAACGGAGCCCGAAGGAGGGATCGGTGTCCACGACGTGGCGGGAGGGGTCGTAGCAGGACGGATAGTCGTCGCTGTCCTCGACGAAGAGCACGTCGTGACCGAGCGCCTTGAGACCGGTGACGTACTGGAGATGGTGCCAGACGAGACCGCCGAGCGGTCCCCGGACGATGTACCCCAGGACCACGATCCGCAGGCTAGACATCGAAGCAGGGAAAGATCGCGAAGACGAGCCGGTCGCGCTCGCGGACCGAGCGCTTGAGCTCGTCGGTGTAGTAGGCCTCCCAGCGCTGGTCCGCGCTACGCCCCTTCCCCTGAGGGAGGACCCGGTCGAGCTCCACGATGAACTCGACGTCGCGGGCGTCGAAACCGATACCGGCCAGGAATTCGTAGAGGTCCAGGTTCAACCGGTCGGTCCGCACGAAGCGCAGGTCGTGCATGTCGTTCCGGTACGACTCCGACGCGATATACGAGTCGTCGATCCGCGCGTAGGCCTTCTGCGGAGACTTGAAATAAAACCTGACGAACTGCTCGGTGTAGAGGCCGGGGGCAAACCGATCATTGCGGAGCGTCCGGAAGGCGGCGCCGGTGAGCTCCATGTACTCGGCGAACGAAAGGTCCGGAAAGCGCGCGAACCGGCGCTCGAAATCCGGCACGCGGCGATAGTAGGAAAGGAACTCGCGCCGCTTCCACCAGCCGAACTCGTATTGCGAGACGTAGAGGTCGTAAGGGTTTCTCACCGAGGCGAGGATCGGACGGTCGCGATAGGTTTCCGGGATCTCGTTGCACCCGCCGTGCTTGTTGTTGGTGAACACAAAGGTTCCATACTTGCCGCGCGCGACCACGTCCCTCCCGAACGCGCTGGCGAGCCGGGTGCGGAGGTTCCACGGCACGCCGTAGAGTTGGAAGAGAGCGGACGTGACGAAGGTGCCGCCGGTCTTGGGCTCGTGGACGGCGACGAACCGATCGGTGAGGATCATCGGGAGCACTCGGCCAACGCCCGCTCCCGCGCCTCCCGGGTGTCGTCCGGATCGAGCCGGCGGACGACGCGCGCCGGGTCTCCGACGACGACGGTGTAGGGCTCGACATCTTCGATCACAATTGTTTTACATCCGACGATCGCCCCACGGCCGACAGTGACGCCGGGCAGGACCACGCTGTCGAACCCGAGCCAGACGTTGTCTTCCAGCGTGACCGGCCGCGGCGGCGTCACTCCCCCAGGATGCCGGCCGGGGTCCGCAGCGGCGGCCCGGAGCAGCGCCCGCCGCGCGGCTGCCGGCACGTCCGGACCGATCCAGGTGTCGGTCACGACCGATCCCCAGGCGAGGAGACAGTGCGCGCCGATCGTGACGCGGTCGTTCGCGACCAGACAGGTGCCGTTCAGACAGGTGTACTCGCCCACCGAGACCGCCCCCTGGGGACCGACGAAGAACGTGGCGCGGTCGTAGGCCCCGGACGCGTCGCCGAGCACCAGCCCCGGCGTCCGGATCGACTGGAACGGCGCGAAGCCGTAGGCCGTGTCGATGTACACGTCGCGCCCGATCCGGATATTCGGCGGCAGGCCGCGGCCGTACCAGTCGTACTCGAGCTTCACGGCCGCTCCACCGGACGGGCCGGGTTGCCGGCCACGTAGGCGCCCGCCGGCACGTCCCGGTTCACCAGCGCCCCCGGCGCGATCACGGCGTCCTCGCCGACGCGCACGCCTTTGAGGATGGTGGCGTTCCAGCCGATCCAGACGCCGTCTTCGATGACCACCGGCCGGACGTCGATCCGCGGCCGGCGCGACCGGTCTCCCCGCCCCGACAGCGCGATCGTGTCCGCGATCCGGCCGGCCGGGTCGACGGGATGGAAGTCGGAGTCGGCGACGGTCACGCCGCCCGCGATCATTACGTAGGAGCCGATCGAGATGCGCTCGGAGCAGACCAGCGAAGCGTTGGCGAGATAGCAGTAGTCGCCAATCTCGATCAAGGCGCCGGCGTCCGCGGCGAGCGACGTCCGCCAGATCGTGACGTGGCTCCCGGCCCGCAGCCCGACCGGCCCTTTGGCATAGAAATGCTTGAAGCAGAACGACGAGTCGATGACGGTGCCCTCCCCCGCCACGACGTTGTCCGGGATCTTCCCCGGGAACCAGTCGCCGGGCAGGGCCGCGCCCGGGGTCAGCGGATAGAAGAGCTGGGTCTCGGCGGACATCGCGGTCAATCCGTCCAGCGCCGGAAGGCCAGCACGCCGTTCAGGCCGCCGAAGGCGAACGAGTTGGAGAGCGCGACCTCGACCTCCGCGCGCCGCGCCTCGTTGGGGATCACGTCGAGGTCGCACTCGGGGTCGGCTTCGGTGAAGTTCGCCGTCGGCGGCAGCACCCCGTCGCGGAGCGCGAGGACGGTCGCGACCGCCTCGATGGCGCCGGCGGCGCCGAGCGCGTGCCCATGCATCGATTTGGTCGAGCTCACCGCCAGGCGCCCGGCGTGGTCGCGGAAGACGAGGCGCAACGCCTGAGTCTCGATCGGGTCGTTGACCGCCGTGCCCGTGCCGTGCGCGTTGACGTAGCCGACCTGCTCGGGCCGCAGGCCGCCGTCCTCCAGCGCCGCCGCGATGGCGAGCGCGGCCCCTTCGGCGGAAGGCTGGGTGACGTGGTGCGCGTCGGCGGACATGCCGAACCCGACCACCTCGCCGAGGACGGCCGCGCCCCGGGCAAGCGCCGCGTCGAGCGGCTCGAGGACCAGCATGGCGCCCCCCTCGCCGAGGATCATCCCTTTCCGGTCGCGCGAGAACGGCCGGCAGGTGTCCGGCGCCACGACCCGCAGCGCCTCCCATTTCTTCAGATGGCCGAACGCGAACGGGGCTTCGCTCCCGCCCGTCAACGCGATCTCGGCCGCCCCCGACCGGACGAGCCAGTAGGCCTGCCCGATGGCGTGCGTGGCGGAGGCGCAGGCGGTGGAGACGGTGTAGGTCGGGCCGCGCAGCCCGAATTCGATCGCGACCTGGCTCGCCCCCGCGTTGGCCATGGCGCGGGGGATCGAGAACGGATGGGTGCGGCGCCCCTCGCCGCCGTAGACGCCCGCGAACACCTGGTCCTCGGTGATCTTGCCCCCCAGGCAGGAGCCGGTGACGACGGCGGTACGGTCCCGCAGCCGCGGCGTCCACTCGACGCCCGCCATCGCCACCGCCTGGCGCGCGGCGATGAGGCCGAACTGCGCGAACCGGTCGAGGAGCGACAGCTCCTTGTCCGAGAAGTGACGCGGGGGGTCGTAGCCCGGGACCTCGGCGCCGTTGCCGAAGCGGAGCCGCGAGCAGTCCACCGTGGTGATCGGCCCGATGCCGGACCGGCCGGCACGCAGCCCCTCCCAGAAGCCGGCGACGTCCGCGCCGACCGGGGTGATGGCGCCGAGCCCGGTGACCGCGACGCGCTTCACTGTCGCAACCCGACGTCCGCGTCGGGGGGCGCCAGCCTCCGGACGCATTCGATGGCCTCTCCCACCGTGCTCAGCGCCATCGCCTCTTCGTTCGGGATGGCGATGTCGAACTCCTCCTCGAGGTCGGTGATCAACGCCAGGGCGTCGAGCGACGTCATCCCGAGCTCCTCGAACGTCGCCTCCGGCGTCACCTGGCCCGGTTCCACCTCCTGCTGCGACTTGACGATCGCCGCCACCACTCTCGCTTCGATGCTTTCCGCCACGTCAGCGACTCCTTTCAGACTCCGGTCTCGCGCAGCATTTGGGTGAGGACGCGCCGGCTGTCGAAGTGCTCTTCGGCCAGCGCGCGCGCCGCCCGCGCGTGCGCCGCGGGGTCCCCCTCCACTCTCCGGAGCGCGTCGGCCGCCTCTTCGAGTGTATCGAAGGCAAGGAGCCCGCGGCCCGCCGGCAGGTGCGCCGTCCAGCCGGTGTCCTGCGTGACGACCGGCCGGCCCGAAGCCAGATAGCAGGCCGAGCGGCACGAGAACCAGCCGGTGCGCGCCTTGACATAGGTCTCCTTGGCGACCGAAAGCTCGCCGAGCGAGCCGGCGATGAAGGCCCGGTAGCCGTCGCAGTCCGGCGCGCAGGCCTCCGGGTCGAGCACGCGCCAGCCCGCCGCCCGCGCCTCCTCCGCCGGGAACGGCTCGCCGGCGCCGCCGGTCTGCCCGACCGCGACGGCGAGCGGGATTCCGGGTACGGACGACGGCAGCCCGAAGAGGCGGCGGAATTCCACGTCCTTCTGTCCCCAGGTGGTCCCGGCGTGCTCGAGCGCCTTGCCGGCGGTCCAGTTCATCACCGTCGTATAGGCGGAGCCGGCGCGGTCGCGGACCGGCGCCGCCGCCGGCCAGAGGTCGAGCAGCACCGGCTGCCGGGTCGGCCGCCAGGCGATCCCGCAATCCGGCATGAGGCACTCCGGCCGCCCCACGCTCTCGCCGAACGTAAAGCAGTGCGTGTGTCCCTCGACCAGCTCGCGTAGCCCGGGGCTGCCGGGCGTGAACATCTGCCGCGACACGACCTGGACCTGCGTGAACATCGGGTCCGTGTCGACCAGCGCGCGCACCGGGATGGCGCGGTACTCGTCGCGCAGGCAGGTCGAGCAGGAGACGTTGACGAAGAGGTCGGCCGACCGGCAGACCTCGCGGAGCTGGATCTCGGACAGCCCGAAGCAGCGGCCCGAGGCCTCGTCCCGGTAGGCCCAGCGGCCGGCCAGGCCGAACGCCTCCATCACCGAGGAGAGGTGAGACACCGCGGCCGAGCAGTCCCCCCAGTCGCTCCCCTCCGGCTGGTAGACCGGCCACAGCCGCGTGTCCTCGACGTAGAAGACGTCGTGGCCGAGGGCGGCGAACCCGGCGGGGTACTGGACGTAGTCCCACGTCACGCCCGCCGCCGGCAGGAGCCCGAGGTAGCCGCCGACGACGATGCGGAGCCGTCTCATCCCCCTTGCTCCCGGAGGGCTTCGTCCATCAGCTCCGACGCGTAGCGCCACAGCTCCCAATCCAGCTCGTTGCGCCCGCGGACCGCTTCGACCGTCGCGCGCGGCAGCGCCGCCAGGGCGGGCCGCTCCGCGTTGACGTTCCTGGCATGGGCCACGACCGGGCGGCGCCAGCCGAGCCGGCGCTGGAGGAGCACGAGCATCTCGTCCAGGCGTTCGATCGTCCCGACGACGGCGAAGCGGCGCAGGTTCTCCTTCGCCGTTTCGAGCATCTCCCGCGTGCATTCGCCGACCTCGGGGTCGACGCCCGCGATCCGGCGCGTCTGGTCGTTGTCGACCTCGCGGAACGGCGGCTCGGCGACGAAGGCGTCGAGGGTCATCGCGTCCTGCAGCTGCGTGTAGTAGTACAGGGAGACGACGCGCTCGACCGGGTCGCGCAGCGCCGTGACATAGACCGAAGGCCGCGCCACGTGCTCGTGCAGGCCGTACCAGAAATGCCCGATCACCGCCCGCAGGTCGGGGCGACGCAGGAGAGGGAGCGCGTAGTCGGGGACCGCGAGGGGCCGCTCCTTGAGGAACCCGTAGGTCAGGTACGCGACGCCGG
>JBKKAU010000309.1:0-1763 GCA_046714475.1 Thermoanaerobaculia bacterium | reverse complement strand
CGCGTACCCAGGAAAAGCCCTCCTAGAAGCTCTCCGGCAACAGAATCGGCTCCCTGGGCTTCTGCCTGCGGACCCTGAGCACCTGGCGGCTGGCGAGGAGCATGGCTCCGAGCCCGATGGCCGACAGCGCCGCCTTGGCGGGATGGAGCGCGGCTTTGGTGTAGAGGCTGGAGCCGCGGGTCCTCCCCTTCCAGTTGTGGCCGCGCTCGCCGCCGTCGTTCTCGACCGGCTGGTATAGGTTGTCGCCCCGCCCGGCCAGCGGCTCGTCGGTCTGCTGCTGCTTGAACAGGGTCTTCTCCATGTACTTGTCGGTGAGCCGCGGCGAGATCTTCTCGGACAGGGAGAGGACCCGGCCCATGCCGCCGGGGATGACGTCGCGGATCGGCCGCTGCGCGCACTCCAGGATCGCATCGGCCACCACCTCCGGCGCGTAGACCGGCGGCACCGGCTGCGGCTCGACGTCCATCAGCGTCTTGGCCTTGTCGAACAGCGGCGTATCGATGCTGCTCGGCTTGACCAGGGAGACCGAGATCGGCGCGCCCTCCTCCTCCAGCTCCATGCGCAACGAATCGGTGAAGCCCTTCACCGCGTGCTTGGCCGCGGAGTAGAAGCCCTGGAGCGGGATGGCGCGGTCGGAGAGGGCGCTGGCGACGTTGATCAGGGCACCGCCCTCCTGGCGCAGGTGCTCGACCGCGGTGCGGCTGCCGTGGACCATGCCCCAGAACAGGGTGTCGAAGAGGCGCCGGGCGTCCTCCAGCGAGACCTCCGTCACGCGGCCGTACATGGCGACGCCGGCGTTGTTGACCCAGGTGTCGATGCGGCCAAAGGCGCGCACCGCGGCCTCGGCGATACGCTCGACGTGCGCCGGATCGCCGACGTCGGCCACGACGTGGATGGCCTGTCCGCCATCGGCGCGGATCTGCTCGACGGCATCGAGGAGGTCGGCTTCATTGCGGGCGGCGAGCACGACGCGCGCCCCCTCCGCCGCGGCGTGCCGGGCGGTGACCAGCCCGATGCCGCTGGAAGCCCCGGTGATGACCAGGACCTGATCGCTGAGGTTCTTGAGTTGCACGTTCATAGAGGACTCTCCTTGGTGAGTTGGGTGCAAGGGCGCACACGTGCGCCACAGGAGGGCGAAGCAGGATGGGTGCCAGGTTGGCCCAAGACAGAGACCGATAGGCTCTGCGGCGGCGGATGGGGGTGGGCGCGCCGCTCGGGCCGTCCAGCTTCTCCATGTCCTTGAACTGTAGATACGCCTCACATCAGCTCCGAGCCGCACCATTCTGAGTAGGAGCCAAGACGCTCTCCAAGGAGGAACTCATGAGAACGACCGCCGTCCGCGCCCTCTCCGCCCTTGTGCTGTTCGCCGCCCTGGCCGCCATCCCCGGCGTCTGGACCCCACGCGAGGCGGAAGCCAACTGCTGGTACAACTTCGCGGTTCACGAAGAATATTGGTCCCGCGACTGGGGAGGGAGCCCGTCCTGTGCCCAGCCCTGCGTCATCGTCGGTGAATGCGATACGGATTGCGACGGCAACAGGTACTGCTGGGGCACTGTGACGCCAGACGTGGTCAGGACCGGGAGCTTCTGCCCTCCCATCTGTGAGTAATGAGTCGGCGAGATCCGTAGAGAGGCCGGCTCGCAGGGCCACGCCTCCCATCCGGAGGGCCACACCTCCCACCCAGAGGGCAATCGCAGCCCTCCGCGGGGCCACTGTGGCCCTCTGCAGGGCCATGCCTCCCCCGTGGAGGGCCACCGCTGCCC
>JBKKAU010000308.1:0-28194 GCA_046714475.1 Thermoanaerobaculia bacterium | reverse complement strand
TCGGCGGTTGCTGATGCTCCGGTCGCTTGCCCATCGCCATGGCCGCATCTCCTCAGGATACGAGGAAAGTCTACAGGCGAAACTTTCAGCGTTCAAGGCACGACGCGACGACTTCCACCACGGGCTGCTAAGAGGCCCGGCCGGGCGGAACTCTTTATGGCAGTATCGGATGGTCCTTAACTCGGACTTGGGCTGGAACGTCATCAGGTGTGCTTCAAGTTCCTCGTAGATCTTATTCGAGCAGATACCGGTGAAGCGCTCGATCAAGTGCCGAGCGGGCTCGAAGCGGGAGGCATCTCTGGACGAGCCCAGTTGGAGGCGCCTCGGATCTGTATAGAGCCATTGGAGAGCGAAGTCCGCCAGATCGTCGGGGCCCTTGAGGAATAGGTACAGGATGAGGCGCTGTATGGATCTCGATCGCATTGCGAAGAGCCGCGCGATGCGATCCACGACTGCGAGTCCTTCTCTATGGGCAAGCTCTGCCCCGGCGTCCGACAGCAGCTTTCTCAGTTGGTAATTGATCTTTCTAAGCCCCCTGTGAGGAGTTCCAGGGTCCAGCGACCGTGCCAGGTTCTCTTCCGCCGAGGAGTGTAAAACGCCGAGAAGCCGTATCGAGCGCATTAGAATCGGAAGCAGCCGTCCCCACGCCTCATCCGGGACAGATTTACACGCCCTTTCAAGGGCTCCCTGCGTACGGTCCCGCCAATCGAAGCTGACCTTGCCCGAGCTCTCAAACTGATTGAGCATGTTTAGGAGATGTGCTTCGAGAAATTTCACGGCCCGAGTTGGATGACGGTCGGCGAGATCATCCAGGTCGAACCAATCTATTCGCCGCGAACCGTCCCGCACCCTCGCTAACCGCCAGTCGGCCATACGTTCCGTGAGTTCATCTACCTTGTAGCCAAGAGCCGAATCGATACTCTTCCGCCAAACCTCGTCACCTCCATCCCAATAGGGTACCAGCAGATGCTCTATCCGGTCAGGCAGCTGAGATGCCACTGCCTGGCAGGCTTGGAGAGCACTGGCGATGAGCCGGTCGTTACTAGACGCTAACCAACGGGTGAAGAGGCCCACATCGGCCAGCCTCTCGAACCAAATCGGGTTACCTAAGACGGCTTGGTTAAGCACATGCGGCCGCCACTCGTCCGAATCGAGCAGGCGTTCCACGAGCCTCAACTCGCCCTCACTAGGGCTCGTTGACTCGCGCAGGATGCCGAGCGCCAAGTGCTGAAGATGGAAACGGATATTCTGGGCCGTAAGGATCTCTTCAAGAGTCGCGATGTAAAGGGACGGATCTTGGTCACGGAGCAGCGTCAGAAGTTGTCGGAGTTGATCCCTCCGGAACAGGGACTGGTCGTTACGCCGAAGCCAGTCAATGGGCTTGGCACCCATTGCCAGAGCCTCCCTGGCCACCTGCTCTGCAACCAGAAAGTCGAGCAGGCTTTGGTGGGCGAAGGTCAGAAAACCATGTCGTGGCTCTCTGAGCACGTTCAGGGACTGGAGAGCTTCCTGTGCCTCGATGCGGGAACCGACGAGCGTAGAAGGCGCATCGAGACGGCCATGCCGATCGAGATAACGGACCAGTTCCTCCAGCAGAAGAGGGGCTTCAGGATGACCCATGTCCCTGAATCGTCGAACTAATTGGCCTCGATACTCGGAGAGGAGCTCGGTCTTGTTCACGAAGTGAGGGGACTCTCTACGCTCTCGGTAAAGCTCCCACCAAAGGAAAAGCGTGTAAGGGATCCGAAGGAGATCTCGCTGAGCCGGGCTGAGATCCTGGTATCGGACGCCCTGCTCCTCCACGAACGATCGGACCTGGTCCTCCCCAAGAGGCTTTACCTCGATCCTCTTGCTATGGTTAGAGTTCTCGTCCTCCAAGCGCTTAAACTCGTTCTCAAGATCAAAGGTGCGGCAGGCGAGCACGATTCGAATCGTCTCCACTGCAAGTGCGGCCCTAAGGATCTCCTTGACGACCCGAAGAGCCTCGGCAGAGTGCCCTCCGGTCCAGCGCAGCGCATCAAGTTGGTCGATAAGGAGGACAGCAGGTCGGTTACCTGCTAAGACTGCCAGGCAGTGGGCTGGATCGGAAGGCAACTCTAAGACATCCCGGCTGTAGGCCGACAGGCTTCCCCGGGGAGGCTGGGAATCGAGCCGAATCGGCAGGAACGGAGTCCCTCGCTCGGTGAGGGCCCGGACCAGCTCCAACTCGACGTCGCTCTTCCCTATGCCGGCTGGACCATGAAGGAATACGATCCGTAGTCCCTCAGGTGCATCGATCAGGCGGAGCAGCTCCTGTGTCTCTGCGCGAGGCAGTAGGTGTCCTCCGAGGAGCAGATTGCCCAGAGAGTCCTCAAAGCTTCGCTGGAGACGCTCGATCCCTGCCTGCACTCGCGTATCTCCGCGGAGATCTCGCGGAGGATGACCGGCTACCTGGAGGTACTCTGCGATGTCGTCAGCGTAGGTTTCCTTGCCCAGATTGCGTTGTAGAGCCTCTCCGAGGCTGCTGACGATTTCCCGGCCCTCTCCCTCAGCGAGGAGTCCCGCGGCAAATTCCAGACGGTCGCGCTGGGAAAAATCCCAAATGCCGGTCTCAAAGCGCAGTCGCTGGAGAAGTGAGAAGGCATGGGTACGGTCAGCGGCTTGATCAACATCCAGGCCCCATGCCTTGCAGAGAGATTGGAGTTCGTGCTTGTGCTCTCTGGAGCTCAACGCTGTCTGGAAGAACAGCTCCGGATCGTTGTTCGACCGGTGCGATCGCTCGCCGAGATCCCGCAGAGCAGGAGCGGGATCTCGGGAGATGAACACGAACGCGGTAACGCCTGGCTTCTGGAGGTGGAGCAGTGCGGCTTTCAAGACACCCGCACTATTCAGGTCGGCAGCCGACCAGTGCCCTTTTAGGTCTTTTTCAATCTTGCACTGGTGGACCTCGCGCCTGCCGCCAGGGAAGGTGACCTCCAACTCCATGCCAAACCCTGCTTTGCCGGGCGGCTCCCACAGGAGTGAGGAGGCCTTTCCCTGCAGGATGCGTAGCGCTTGGTCTACGACCCAGAGGCGTTCAAATTCGTTCCCGTCTTTGTCGGCGCGGCCGCCTATCTCTCTCGACATCGCCAATGCTGCGCCTCAAGGCGCATCCATGTTATGCAAGCCTAAAACAACCATCGTGCGCAGCCAACAGTGCACCTCGTGAAGCCGAATGATTATCTTGGTAGAGTTAGAAGGTGGTGCTCTCCCGAGAGGCTGGTCCTTGGGCCGCGGCTCCGTCTGCACTTCATAAAAGGGCTGGTACCAGACCTGGGTGAGCCAGGAATACCCGGCTCACCTGCCCGCCTATGGCATTGGTGCGCTACGAAGCCAGTTCCTGCAGAATATCAGGATGCAGCCTGGCGACCTTGATGAGCGTTTTCGCCGCGCCCGACGGTTCCCGACGGCCTTGTTCCCAGTCCTGCAGCGTGCGAACTGACACCCCCATCAGAGCAGCAAACGACGCTTGCGAGAGTCCCGAGATCAGTCGGGCCTCCACGACGCTGGACGCTTCGGGCGTGTGCACGCGGCTTCGCAATCCAGCCTTCATTTCGCGAACCGATTGCAGAAGCTGCTCCCCCAACTCTTCGCCAGAGGCCGCAAGCCTGGATTTCTTGGAAGCCTTAGCCATTCTCAATCTCCTCCTTGATCTGACGCAAGAGGTGAGAGGGGATATTCTCGGCCTCCGATTTCTTGTACATGACGAGAAGCCAGATTTCGCCAGCGGAGAGCCGGTTGAAGTAGATCACGCGCATCCCGCCTCGTTTGCCACGTCGTGCCATGCCCCAGCGCACCTTGCGTACACCTCCAGAGCCCGGAACGACTTCGCCGGCCTCTGGATGTGCCGCGATGAAAGACACGAAAGACCTGCGCTCCTCCTCGGTCCAATAGTCGTCGGAGAGCCGCTGGAAGAGAGGCGTTTCGACGACCGTATACACAGGCTTGGACTATACGGCCTTGCCGTACGCGCGTCAAGTCGGAGACCGGCTGCTGTTCGTGACAGCCGAGGCGACGCCAGCCGACTCGATCCGCCCACTGATTCCGACGCGCTCGACATCTTCGCTCAGGGAGAGATGTGCCGCGCGTTTGCCCGGTATACTCCGAAGGCGCTATGACTCAGGAACCTGAAGACGACGATCTCGAACCGGAGTACGACTTCTCGGGAGCGGTGCGCGGCAAGTACTGTCAGCGCTACCAGCAGGGAACGAACGTGGTCCTGCTCGATGCCGATGTGGCTCAAGCCTTCAAGGATTCGGAGTCGGTCAACCGGGCTCTCCGCCTTCTTCTCGATCTTGCCCGGCAAGCAGTCTCCCAGAGCCACTGACCCGGTGTGCTCGGCACATTCGCCGAGTGCGACTGGCGACGGCTACCGCTCGACAACAAGCTGACCGCCAAAAGACGCCACAGATGTTTGAGGTAGTGGCCCGGTCAGCGCTCGCCGCTATGCGTCGGCGACCGGGTAGGACCGGGCTTCGGCTACTCGGAGGCTTGGCGAAGGGCCTCTTCCTTGAGCTCTCGGGTCATGTGGAACCCGATGCCTTCCAGTTGGTCAAGCAAAGGCTCCAGACGTTCCAGGAGGCCTTGTCTCTTCGCTCGCACGAGGATTCCAAGGGTTCCGATGACCTTCACTTCGAATCGATGGGCCAGCCGGCGGGCACGCAAATCGTCGAGGACCACCTTCAGTCCAAGCTCCTGGGCCAGGACGATGGCCTCGGCCTCGCCTGCATCGACCGAAGCCGAGAGGAAGACAACCCGAACAGGGTCGGTCAGATCCACGACTTTCAACCAGAACAGGGGGAGCCCGAATTCTCTGGCGACCTCACGCGGAGCATAGATCGGCTCGAACAGTGACGGGAGCAGGTCCAACTGCCCGAGCCGCTCAAGGGCGATCAGGCAGGTGCTGTCGGTTACGACAGCCTCTTTCAAAGCTCAAGCTCACGCCGCAACTCTTCAGGTGGGTAGTTGAAGACGGGGACCTTGTAGCGGCCCAGGATCTCGAGAAAGGCTCGCTTGGAAAGCTCCGCCATCCGTGCCGCCTGTCCGAGCGTCAGCTTTCCGACTTCGAAGGATTTCACGGCCAAAAGGATCTTGGCCTCTTCCTCGGAGAGACTCTCTGGAAGCTCGACTTTCAGCTCATGAACGCTCACACGTATCTCCCTCCATAGTGTACCCGACAACGATCTGGGGGGAGCCTTCCGCTTCTGCCGCGCCCTGGACTCGGAAGAGCTAAGTAATTCTTCTTGAGGGAGTTGGAAAAGTGGTGCAGCCAGGAGGAGTCGAACCCCCAACCTACAGATCCGTAGTCTGTCGCTCTATCCAGTTGAGCTATGGCTGCACGTGCACTAGCCGTGCGGACGATGGATTTTAGGGGAGCCCGGGCCGGATTGCAACCCCTCGTCGATGGGGGCCTCGTCGACGAGGCCCTAGTCGATGAGGCCGGTCAGGGGGGAGGAGGCCGAGGCGTAGAGCTTTCTCGGGATCCGGCCGGCGTGGGCGGCGAGCCAGCCGGCTTCGACCGCCAGACGCATCGCGCGGGCCATGCGGACCGGGTCCTTGGCCTCGGCGATCGCGGTGTTCATCAGGACGCCGTCGGCGCCCAGCTCCATGGCGAGCGCCGCGTCGCTCGCCGTCCCCACCCCGGCGTCCACGATCACCGGCACCTTGGCCTGCTCGATGATGATCCGCAGGTTCGCGGGGTTGCGGATCCCCATCCCCGAGCCGATCGGCGCGCCCAGGGGCATCACCGCCGCCGCGCCCAACTCCTCCAGCTTCCTGCAGACCACCGGGTCGTCGTTGGTGTACGGCAGGACCGTGAAGCCCTCCGACACCAGCTTCTCGGTGGCCCGCAGCAGCTCGACGTTGTCCGGGAAGAGGGTCTTGGGGTCGCCGATCACCTCGAGCTTCACCCAGTCCCAGCCCCCGAGCTCGCGCGCCAGGCGGGCAGTACGGATCGCCTCGTCGGCGGTGTAGCAGCCGGCGGTGTTCGGCAGCAGGAGGAAGCGGTTGTGGACGAAGTCGAGCAGCGAGCCTTCGCCCCGCTCGTCCAGGTTCACCCGCCGGAGCGCCACCGTCAC
Source organism: Thermoanaerobaculia bacterium (assembly GCA_046714475.1). Lineage (GTDB taxonomy): Bacteria > Acidobacteriota > Thermoanaerobaculia > Multivoradales > UBA5704 > DASPJI01. The sequence continues at coordinate 22,099 of JBKKAU010000308.1, read as the reverse complement.
CACCTCGGTTTCGGCAGCTTCCAGGGCGGCGCGCATGGTCGCGAAGTCGGGGTATTTCCCCGTCCCCAGGAAGAGGCGCGAACGGAACGTCCGACCGGCGATGGTCAGCGGTTCGACTTCGGTGGCGGCAGCGGCGGTCGGCGCGAGCGTCGTAATCATGGCGTCCTCTTGAACCGATTCCAGTGTAGCGGGATTCCCTGAACGGCCTGGGGGACTCCGCCCTCAGCTCCGGGGCCGGGGCCTCTTGCCGGCGCCGCGGGGGCCCGGGCCGGCGGGGCGGCGGTCCGGACCGCGGAAGGGGGGACGCGGACGCCCGCGCTCCTCTCCCCGCTCCCGGCGCCCGTCCCGGTCGTCCCGTTTCTCGGGGGTGGCGATGCGGATCTCGACCGGCCGGCCGCGGATCGTGGTACGCGCCATCTTCTCCAGCACCTGCGACTGGTACTGCGCGGGCAGCTCGACGAAGGTGAACCGGTCGTAGATGTCGATCGAGCCGATCGCCTTGCCGGGGACTCCCGCCTCGTTGGCGATGGCGCCGACGATGTCTCTGGGCCGGACGCCGGCGCTGTGACCGGCGGCGATGAAGAGTCGCACCATGCCGTCTTCGGCGCGGGGCACCTCCTTCGGCTCGGGCTCCAGCTCGACCTCCAGCGGCTTGTCGCCGCGCGCCAGACGGGCGGCGGCCGCCGCCACCTCGGCCATGTCGAGCCCCTCTTCCTGGGCCAGCTCTTCGACCAGGGTCAGATAGAGGTCGAGGTCCCCCTGCTGCAGCGTCTGCTTGATGCTCTGCTTGAACAGGGCGATGCGGCGGGCGGCGACGTCGGCCTGGGTCGGCATCCGCATGGCGGTGAGCCGCTGGCCGGTGTAGCGCTCGATCTCCTGCATCATCCGCCGTTCGCGGGGCGCGATGAAGAGTACGGCGACGCCGGTGCGGCCGGCCCGGCCGGTGCGGCCGATGCGGTGGACGTAAGCCTCCACGTCATTGGGTATGTCGTAGTTGATGACGTGGCCGATGCGCTCGACGTCGCGGCCGGGGGCGGCCACGTCGGTGGCGACGACGATCTCGAGCTGGCCGCCGCGCAGGCGGCGGATGACGCTCTCCCGCTGCGCCTGCCCCATGTCGCCGTTCATCGCCTCGGCGGCGTAGCCGCGCGCCTGGAGCTTCTCGGCGACCTCGGCCGAGCCGGTCCTGGTGCGGGTGAAGATCAGAACCGCCTCGGTCGGCTCGGTCTCGAGGATGCGGGTGAGCGCCTCGAGTTTCTGCTGCGGCGAGACGACGGTCAGGTAGCGCTGCTCGATCGCGGGCAGCGTCAGCGTCGGATGCTCGATCTCGATCGCCTCCGGGTCGTTGAGGTGGCGGTTCGCGATGCGGCGCACCTCGGGCGGCAGGGTCGCCGAGAAGAGCGCGGTCTGGCGGCCGGCGCCGGAGGCGGGGGACTGGGCGAGAATCCACTCGACGTCCTCGATGAACCCCATGCGGAGCATCTCGTCCGCCTCGTCGAGGACGACCATGCGCACGGCGTCCAGCGTCAGCGTGCCGCGCCGCAGGTGGTCCATGACCCGGCCCGGCGTGCCGACGACCACGTGGACGCCGCGCTCCAGCCGTTTGAGCTGGAGCTGGATCGGCTGGCCGCCGTAGACCGGCAGCACGCTCACCCGGCCGACGTATTTGGAGTAGGTGTGGATGGCCTCGGCCACCTGGAGGGCGAGCTCCCGGGTGGGGGTGAGCACCAGGCCCTGGACCTCGGAACGGGTGAGGTCGAGCTTCTCCAGCATCGGGATGGCGAAGGCCGCGGTCTTGCCGGTGCCGGTCTGCGCCTGGCCGATCAGGTCGCGCCCGGCGAGCAGCGGCGGGATCGTCCGGGCCTGGATCGGCGTCGGGGCCTCGTAGCCCGCCTCGGCGACGGCCTTGAGGATCGGCTCGGAGAGGCCCAGGTCCGTAAAAGTCATCTCAAGGGGATTTCGATCGTCGCTTGCCATACCCGGACTATAACGCGCGGGCGTGTATGCTGGCATCTGGAGGAGGGCGCCGATGCTCTACGAAAAGCTGAACCCGGAGATGAAGGACACCGTGGATGCCTATGTCGGCCGGCTGCGGCCTTTGGCCTGGGGCCAGCGGAGCGACCTCCTCGCCGAGGCGGCCCTGCCTTTTGGAGAGGACCTTCCCCCCGACAAGGCGAAAGTGGCGGCCCGGGGTTTCCTGACGGCGGTCCTGGAGAGGCTGGAGGACGGCGAGGTGACCGACCCGGTCCAGGCGCTGCTTTACCAGACCTCGCTCAACCCGGAGCACCAGGCTCTGGCGGAGCGGTGGTTCGAGGAGAATCCCGACGCCCCATGACCCGTCCCTGGCAGACCCTCGACAGCGTAGACACCCAGGAAGGCCGTCTGGAGCTCCGCCGCCGCGGGGAAGGTGAATTCGTGATCATGGTCGGCGGACGGGTGTTGATGAACGGCGCCGCCCACCTCACGGAGGCCGCGGTCGCCGAGCTCGCCTGCCTGCCGGTCGCCGGTCGGCCCCGGCCGCGGGTGTTGATCGGCGGTCTCGGGATGGGTTTCACCCTGCGCGCCGCACTCGACCACCTGCCGGCCAAGGCGGAGGTCGTCGTGGCAGAGATCAATCCGGTGGTGGTGCGCTGGTGCCAGGGTCCTCTGGCGGAGCTGACCGGCCGGGCGGTCGAAGACCCGCGCGTCACGGTGGCGATCGACGACGTCGCCGCGGCTATTGCCGGGGCTGGGCGCTCCGGCCGGCTTTTCGACGCCGTCATCCTCGACCTTTATGAAGGGCCGCGGGAGGCCGGAGAGGGGGAGGGCGATCCGTTCTACGGCCGCCGGGCGCTCGAACGGACGCGGGCGGCGCTCGCGCCGGGTGGCGTCTTCGCCGTCTGGTCGGAGGACGCCGACGCCGCCTTCGAGAAGCGGCTGGCTATCGCGGGTTTCGAAGTGAAACGGGAGCGGCCGGGCAAGGGCGGGCCGCGCCACGTGGTCTATGTGGCGCGGCCCAAAGAGGAGCGGGAACGGGTCAGCTCAGATACGGCCGGACCGCCTCCTCGAAGAACTCGTACTCCCGATCGCCGACGACGTACTCCCGGATGACCCCGTCTTCGTCGATGACCAGGCTCAAGGGACGTCCCGGAACATCCAGCCAGCCGAATGGCTCGGTCTCCTTGCACCCGGCACTACGCGGGCCGCCGCGCCGGTGTTTCAGCCCGCCGGACATCCCCCCACGGAATTGGTATGTTTCTCTCCACGGACCGATTCGGAGGGACCATGGAACGAAAGAGGACTGTGGCCTTTGCGACCTGGCGCGAGTTGCCGGCGCTGTCGGTGGACGACCGGCTGGCCGCCGGCGCCCTCGAGGACCTGGGGATCGGGGGCGAGCCGGCGGTCTGGGACGACCCCGGCGTGCGCTGGAGCCGGTATGACGCCGTGGTCGTCCGCTCCTGCTGGGACTACCACCTGCGCGAGGCGGAGCTGCGCCGCTGGATCGCGCGGCTGGAGGCGCTGAGCGTACCGCTCTGGAACCCGCCGGCCCTGCTGCGCTGGAACATGAACAAGCACTATCTGCGCGATCTTGCGGCCCAGGGGGTCCCGACCCTCCCGACCGTCTGGCTGGAGCGCGGCGGGAGGGCCGGGCTGCCCGACCTGCTGGCCGCGAACGGCTGGGACCAGGCGGTGGTCAAGCCGACCGTGTCGGCAAGCGCCCACGAGACCTGGCGGACCTCGCGCGACGCCGCGCCGGACCAGCAGCGACGCTTCGAGGCCCTGCTGGCCCGCGGCGGGGTGATGGTCCAGCGCTTCGCCGAGGAGATCGAGACGGCCGGCGAGTGGTCGCTGCTGTTCTTCGGCGGCCGGTTCAGCCACGCCGTGCTCAAGCGCCCCCGGCCGGGGGACTTCCGCGTCCAGACCGAGCACGGCGGGGTTGCGGTGTCCGCCGTGCCGCCGCCGGCCGTGCTCGACCGCGCCGGGCAGGCGCTCGCCGCCGTTCCCGGCCCCTGGCTCTATGCCCGCGTCGACGGCTGCGGGAACGGCGGCGACTTCCAGCTGATGGAGCTCGAGATGCTCGAGCCCTGGCTGTTCTTCGCCCACGACCCGGAGGCTCCGGGCCGTTTCGCCGCCGCGCTGGTCGAGACCTTGAGCCTCCCCCCGCAGTCATCGATCCTCAATGCCGGTTTCAGAGAGACGAAGGAGAGACCCCATGCTCAGCCCTGAAGAGCGCCGCGAGGGCATCGCCCGGCTCGCCGAGCTGCCCGGGCTCGTCGAGGAGGCCGTCCGCGGCCTCGACGACGGCCAGCTCGACACCCCGTACCGCGACGGCGGCTGGACCGTCCGCCAGGTCGTCCACCACCTGGCCGACTCGCACATGAACGCCTATATCCGGACCAAGCTGACGCTGACCGAAGAGCACCCGCCGCTCAAGCCCTACGACCAGGACGAATGGGCGAAGCTCGGGGACACAGCCGCCTTGCCGCTGGCGCCGTCGCTCGCCATCCTGCGCGGCCTGCACGAGCGCTGGGTGGCGTTGCTCGAGTCGGTGCCCGAGGACGCCTGGTCGCGGACCGCCTACCATCCCGAACGGGGCGACATCACGCTCGACGACCAGCTCGCCCTCTACGCCCGCCATGGCGCCAACCACGCCGGGCAGATCACCGGCCTGCGCAGCCGCAACGGCTGGTGATACCATCCTCCGGGTAAAGTTTCTGTGACATCTCGGTTCATGAATCCGGGGCCGCCACGGCGCGCGGCTCCCCGGTTTTCCGGAAGGAGGTCCCCCCGATGCTCTCGCGCTTCCGTTCTCTCCTCTGGCTTTGCGTGCTTCTCCTCATGGCCGGCGCGGCTTTCGCGGCCCAGACCGGCTCGATCTCCGGGACGGTGCAGGCCGGCGACGGCTCGCCCGTGCCCGGCGTCCTGGTGACCGCGAGCGGTCCGCTGCTGCCGGCCGGCCGCACCGCCACCACCGACGAAAACGGCTTCTTCTCGATCCTCAGGCTGCCCCCCGGCGAGTACACGGTGACCGCCGACCTCGAAGGGATGGGGCAGGCCCGGCGGGAGGCCATCGTCGGCGTCGACCAGGACACCCAGATGACGCTGGCGATGAACCCCACGGCCCTGGCGGAAGAGATTACGGTCAGCGCCGCGGCGCCGATCGTCGACGTCCGCTCGACCGAGATCCAGGTCAACTACACCAACGAGCAGATCGAAGACCTGCCGATCGCGCGCACTTACAGGGGGCTGTTCCAGCTCGCCCCGGGCGTCGGCGAGAACGACCGCGCGACCGGGTCGCTCAACGCCGGCGGCTCCCGTCTGGACAACACCTATCTGATCGACGGCATCAACATCACCAACCCGCACTACGGCGACATCCTGCCCGACATCACCGAGCTGGACATCGAGGAGGTCAACCTCAAGCGGGGCGGCGTCACCGCCGAGTTCGGCCGTACCGGCGGCATGGTGGTCAACGCCGTCACCAAGTCGGGCACCAACGAGTTCAACGGCGAGGCGCGGTTCGAATACCTGCCCGCCGACTTCGTCAGCGACAGCGACCTCGCCAGCCTCCAGAACACCGTCGACCGCGAGGGCGTCGGCGCCTCGCTGGGCGGTCCGCTGGTGCGCGACCTGCTCTGGTTCTACGGCTCGGCGAGCTTCCCGACCCGCACCACCACCGAGCGCCGCAACAACCTCGGCGCGGTGCCGGACGAGGAGCAGAGCACCGACGAGTTCTTCCTCAAGATGACCTCCAACCCGGCCCAGAGCCACCTCCTCTCCCTGTCCGGACGCTCGCGGGAGGTCGAGACCGAAAACGCCGGCATCACCTCGAGCGCCCACCCGAGCGTCGCCCGGACCGACAGGACCGATTACATCCTCGGCACCTTCAACTGGATCTGGAACCTGACGTCGGACAGCTTCCTCGACGTCCGGCTGAACCACAACAAGGAAGAGAACGCGATCGATCCGGTCAGCGACCTCGGCTACCGCCCGGCGTTCAACGCCGCGCGGCCGGACCTGATGGGCCGCTTCACCACCACCGCCGACCGCCTCGTCGGCGGCGCCACCGGGGTGGGCCAGGTGGTCGGCGGCAACGACCTGGCGATCAACAACCAGGACTTCGAGCGTGACGAGGCGCGGGCCACCTTCCAGACCTTCCAGGAGCTGGGCGGCGTCACCCACGACCTGCGCGCCGGGGTCACCTACGAGACCAACGAAGAGAGCCTGGAGCGCCGCGCCAACGGCTGGGGGACGGTGACCTGGAGCGCCACCACCCGCCAGTACACGGCGAGCTATGTCTCGGAGCAGCCGGCCCACCGGGGCCGCGGCACGGCCTACGGCGTCTTCCTCCAGGACCAGTTCACCCTGGGTCAGCGGACGACCATCACGGCCGGCGTGCTGGTCAACAAGGACGACTACTACGGCGAAGGGGTGGGGAGCACGCCGGGCACCAAGCGCAAGGTCAAGATCCTGACCTTCGACTGGGACCAGCAGATCCAGCCGCGCCTCGGCGTCTCCTTCGTCCCGGCCCCCGGCCGCGGCGACAAGCTCTACGCCAACTACGGCCGCTACTACAACACCGAGAACAAGTCGCTGGGCCGCGCCGCCTCGCCGACGCGCATCTTCACCACCCGCGCCACCTTCGACGCCAACGGCGTGCTGCTCAGCAACGTGCCGGCCGCCAACACCCAGACCAAGACGGTCGACGAGGGCCTCGACCCGCAGTACACCGACGAGCTGGTCGCCGGCTACGCCCGGCCGTTCACCGGCGGCTGGTCGGCCGAGCTGTGGGGCATGTACCGCGAGGTCGGCAACATCATGGAGGACATCAGCGCCGACGGCCTCGGCAACGGCCCCTTCCGCGTCGCCCAGCTCGACGACGCCTACCGCGAGTACACGGCGTTCACCCTGGAGGTGGGCCGGCGGCCGATCGACGACCGGTGGCTGCGCCTGTCGCTCGGCGCCAGCTACACCTGGAGCCGCCTGGAGGGCAACTGGGACATCGACTTCGGCGGCAACTCGCCGTTCTACAACTCCTCGTTCATCAACGACGGCCCGGGCGTGCTGATCATCGACAACCGCGACGGCCTGCTGCGCGGCGACCGCACGCACATCGCCAAGGTGTTCGCCTCGGTCGAGCCGGTGGAGCGCCTGAAAGCCGGCACCTACGTCCGCTACCAGAGCGGCGGCGCCTGGGAGGCCCGGGGCCTCCCTTCCGCACTCGTCTCCTCTTCGTCGTACATACGGTACCTCGAGCCGGCCGGCTCGAGGCGCATGGAGGACTGGTTGAACGTCGACCTGCTGACCTCGTACGAGTTCCTGTTCGGACCGCTGGGGCTGGAGCTCGAGGCGCGGCTGACCAACGTCTTCGACGAGCAGGTGGAGCTCGCCGTCGACGACCGGGCACCCTTTACGACCTTCGGTCAGCCGACCGTGGTCTCCCAACCGCGCTCGCTGCTGCTGTCGGCGATCGTCCGCTACTAAACAAGGCTTTACCGGGAGGGCCGACCGGCCCTCCCGGAGGTCTCTCCGATGCCCCTACGATCCGCCGCTTTCATCCTCCTCCTGGTCCTGTCGCAGCTTCCTGCCTCGGCGGCCGATCCAGTCGTCGCCGCGGTCGGCGACATCGCCTGCGATCCGGCCGACCCCGGTTTCAACGGCGGCGCCGGTACGGCGACGAGATGCCGCCAGGGCGCGACGTCCGACCTTCTCGTCGGACGCGGGCTCGACGCCGTCCTCGTCCTCGGTGACATCCAGTACGAGGACGCGACGCTCGCCAAGTTCATGGCCTCCTACGACCCCACCTGGGGGCGGCTCAAGGCCATCACCCGTCCGGCCGTGGGCAACCACGAGTACCTGACGCCGGGGGCCGCCGGCTACTACTCCTACTTCGGGACGGCGGCCGGGGACCCGGCCAAGGGGTACTACAGCTTCGACCTGGGCGCCTGGCATGTCGTCGTGCTGAACTCCAACTGCGGCGCGGTGGGCGGCTGTCACGCCGGCTCGCCGCAGGAGCAGTGGCTGGTCGCCGACCTCGCGGCGCACCCGGACCGCTGTACCCTCGCCTACTGGCACCACCCCCGGTTCTCCTCGGGGCCGCACGGCAACGACGCGTCCACCGACGCCTTCTGGCGCGCCCTCTACGCGGCCGGCGCGGACGTCATCCTCACCGGCCACGACCACGTCTACGAGCGGTTCGCGCCGCAGGATCCGGACGGCGCCGCCGACCCGGGCCGCGGCATCCGGCAGTTCGTGGTCGGGACCGGCGGCAAGAACCTCACCAGCTTCCCGGTGCTCCGCGCCAACAGCGAGGTCCGCAACGCCGACACCTTCGGCGTGCTCGAGATGACGCTGCGGCCGGCCGGCTACGAGTGGAAGTTCCTCCCCGCGGCCCCCGCGACGGGCAACACGTTCACCGACTCCGGCGCGGCGGCCTGCCACAGCGCGCCGCCGCCTCCGGCGACCCGGTTCTTTACGGTACCGCCCTGCCGTCTCGCGGATACGCGGGGCCCCGAGGGTCCCTCGGGCCGGCCGCGGCTCGTCCCCAACGCCACCCGCACCTTCCCGGTCGCGGGGCTCTGCGGCATTCCGGCGGGACCGGCGGGAGCGAGGGCGGTGGCGGTCAACGTCACCGCCGTCCAGCCCTCCGGCGCGGGCCATCTGCGCCTCTACCCGGCGGGGATCGCCGCGCCCCTCGCGAGCACGATCAACTTCTCCTCCGGCCGGACCCGGGCCAACAACGCCATCATCCCCCTGGGGGAGTCGGGAGAGGTGGACGTGCGGTGCGACATGCCGGGGGCCTCCTCCGGCGGCCCGCATCTGGTCCTGGATGTCGTCGGCTACTTCCAGTAGCCTTCCACCCATGGCCTATACCGAGACCGAAGCCCGGCGCTGCCGGCAGGACTTTCCAGCTCTCGCGTGCGACAGGGTCTTCCTGGACGGCCCCGCGGGGACCCAGGTGCCGCGCGCGGTGATCGACGCGATCACCTGGTGCTACGGCACCTGCAACGTCAACTCCCATGGGATGTTCGCGGCATCACGGCAGGCGGACCAGTTGACCCAGGAGACCCGTGAAGCCGTAGCGGCCTTTCTGGGCGCGCCGAGCTGGCGGGAGGTCTCCTTCGGCCAGAACATGACGACCCTCAATTTCTCGCTGAGCCACGCGCTGGCGCGGGAGATGAAGCCGGGCGACGAGATCGTCATCACCCAGCTCGACCATGAGTCCAACCGCGGGCCGTGGCTCAATCTTCAGGAGCGAGGGCAGGAAAGAGGGATCGTCGTCCGCGAGGTGCCTCTGAAACGGGACGCCCGGCTCGACGAGGAGGAGCTGGCGCGCCTGGTCAACGAGCGGACGCGGCTGATCGCCCTCGGCTACGCTTCCAACGCCTTCGGCACCGTCAACGACATCCCGTTCGCCCGCCGGCTCGCGGACGAGGTCGGGGCCTGGCTGCTGGTGGACGCCGTCCACTACGCGCCGCACTTCCCGCTGGACGTGACGGCGCTCGACCCCGACTTCCTGCTCTGCTCGGCCTACAAGTTCTACGCGCCGCACGTCGGCATCCTCTACACCCGGCCCGGGCTGCTCGACCGGCTGCGCACCGACAAGCTGCGCACCCAGGACGATGCGGCCCCGTACCGGATCGAGACCGGCACGCTGAACCTGGCGGCGCTCGCCGGGGTCAAGGCCGGCATCGAGTACATCGCCTCCTGGGGCGAGGGGGAGACGCTGCGCGACCGGCTGCTGTCGGCGCGCGAGAGCGTCGCCGACTACGAATTCGGCCTCGGCGCGCACTTCTACGACCACGTGAAGGAGATCCCCGGCGTCCACGTCTGGGGGCCGGACTTCGCGCACCACCATCGCGCTCCGACGGTCGCCATCACGATCGAAGGCGTCACCCCGGCCCAGGCCGCCGAAAAGCTGGGCGACGCCGGCATCCAGGTCTGGGACGGCCACTTCTACGCCATCCGCGCGATGGAGGTGCTGGGGCTGGCCGAGCGGGGAGGGGTGCTCCGGACAGGAGTCTCCATGTACAACACTCGCGAGGAGATTGACCGTCACCTGGAGGAGATCGCGCGGATCGTGGGGTAGGTCTACTCGCCTGTAAGAATCGGGAGACCGGACCGGGGGAAGCGCCGGTCGAAGGTATAGATCCCTGCCGCGTCGTTCTCGAGGGCCTGGGCCCACAACAGGGCGTCTGTCAAGGAGTACCGCTTGGAGTCCCGGCACAGATGCAGCGCCTCCAGGACGCGCGCCTTGGGCACACTGGCCATCCGGAGGTTGCGCCGCTGTACCAAGGCCATCAGGGAATCCACGATCTCGGCGCGGGGGACGTGATAACGGGAAGCCAGCACGTAGGCGCTCTCCAGCAAGGCCATCTCGCTCAAGATCAGAACCTTGTCACCCTCGATCGTCCGGGCAACTCGCTCCGCAAGCTCTGGCAGGTCATTGGTCAGATATCGAATGATGAAGCTGGTGTCGAGAAACGCTGGAGAGCTCCCCGTCACGGCTCTTCATCCTCCGCTATGGCATCGGCCCAAGCCTGCTCGCGAACGGCTTGCCACTCATCCGGGGAGATCGGATTCTTGGCATACTTCGCCAGTACACCTCTCAAAGACCGGGTGTGCTCCGGAGGATAGAAGCGGATCTCCACATGATCTTCTACCAGGCTCTGGACGGCGATGGATCCAGGCTGCACGCCGAGGGCCTCGCGGATGGGCTTCTCGATGACAACCTGTCCCTTGTCTCCTACCGTATGCGCCATAGTTATACCTCCTCGACAAAGTTATACTTGAGATGAGTTGTATGCAAGCCCAGGAGATCCGCAACTTCGCCCTGACTGTCCTGGAGACCGAGGACATTGATCTCAAGCTGGCACCGCCCCGGGGCGAGCTGGCCGACGAACAGCCGGGGCCGGCGTATCGGGCGGAAGGACCGGGCCGGCCGGCGAATCTGCGGTTTCCCCGGCGGCGCGCGGCCAGCGCCCCCTCGATCCTGGGCATGCACGACCCGGCGCAACGGCGGCACATCCTGCACGCTTTGGCGAACCACGAGCTGCAGGCCGCCGAGCTCTTCGCCTGGGCGCTGCTGGCCTTTCCCGAGGCACCGGCCGAGTTCCGCCGCGGCCTGCTCCACATCCTCCAGGACGAGCAGCGGCACACCCGGATGTACCGGGCGCGCCTGCGCTCTCTCGGAGCCGACCTCGGCGACTACCCCGTCAGCGGCTACTTCTGGAACAAGGCGGAGGCGATCACCTCGCCGCTGGCCTTCATCTGTGCCATGTCGCTCACCTTCGAGAACGCCAACCTCGACCACACGGTGGACTACGCCGAGGCGGCGCGGCGGGCCGGCGACCTCAAGACCGCCACGGTGATCGACCAGATCCACCGCGACGAGGTCGAGCACGTGCGCTTCGGCTGGACCTGGCTGCAGGTCTTCAAAGGAGAGGACGAGTCGGCCTGGGACGTCTTCGAGGCCAACCTCGCCTGGCCGCTCCGTCCGAGCAGGGCGAAGGGAAGCCGCTTCCATCCTCAAGGACGCGAAGCGGCCGGGCTCGATCCCGAATTCATCCGGCGGCTGGAGGAGAGCTCGTCTTGAAGCCCGCCGGGCCTCCGGCGGCGCGTCTCCTGGTCGGCAACCTGTTCTACGAAAACGAGCTCGCCCGGGGCGCGTACCCGGGACGCCGTCCCCCTCCCGGGATCTCGCGCCTGGCGGCGGATACCGTCTCCGGACAGGCCACGATGCTCCGCGCCTTCGCCCGCGAAGGGGACCGGCTCTGGCTCCCGGCCGCCGTCGAGCCGGACCGCGTCCTGCCGTTTCCGGGGCTGCCGGTCCCACGGCTCGAAAGCGGTCCCCTCAAACCGACGGACGAGATCCTCGCCTGGGGAGAGACGCCTCAGATCGCCGCCCTACGCCCGGCGAAAGGGGAGACCGCCCAGGCCTCTCTAGACGGCCCGCTCCACGAAGCCGTCTGGAGCCTGCCTCCGCCGCCGGCCGAGGTCGCCAGGGCCGTCAGCCACCGGTCGTTCTGCTTCGAGATCGCGACCGGTCTGGGCTTTGTGCTTCCCGGCACGCGGATGATCGGATCCTGGGAGGAGCTCGACCGGCACGCGCGGTCTTTCCCCGGGAGTTGGGTGGTCAAGGCGCCGTTGTCGGCCGCCGGCCGCTACCGCTACATCCACGAAGCCGGGGAGGGCCTCGACGAGCCTCGAAACCGGGGCGCGGTCGAACGCCTGCTGGAACTGCAGAGCCCGCTCCTCTTCGAGCCCTGGGTAGACCGGACGGAAGACTTCGGCTGCGTGGCGCTGCTCGGCCCTGCGGGCCTGCGGCTCGCCGGCTTTCACCGGCTGCTCGTCAACAGAGTCGGCCACTTCCTCGGCATCGAGTTGGGAGCCACGTTCCGGGGGATTGAGGGGCTGGAGGAAGGGGAGAAGGCACAGATGGAAGGGGCCTTGAACACCGTCGCGGCGGCGCTCCGGCAGGCGGGATACACCGGGCCTTTCGGCATTGACGCCTGGCGCTACCGCCGCCCGGACGGCAAGCCGGCCTTTCAGCCTCTGGGCGAGATCAACACCCGCATGACCTTCGGCCTCGTGGCCCGCGCCCTGGTCGACCGCGTGCGCGAACCGCTTGGGCTGCGGCCGGACGACCGGGTCCGGCTCCTTTTCGGAGGGAAGATCTCCGAAACCGGCCCGGGCTTCGTGCCGCTCCTGCGGACGGCCGCTCCCTCCCACGAAGTCGTGGGGGGACTCGACATCCCGCCCGTCCCGATCTGCTAGGCCCCTTCGCGCAGGATCTGGAGGATCTCCCGCCCGTACTTGCCGACGATCCCCGGCCCGATACCGGGGACGTTCAGCAGATCCGCTTCGCCATCCGGCCGAGCGGCGGCGAGGGCGGTGAGAGCGCGGTCGGTCAGGATCCGGAAGGCGGGCACCTTGCGCCGCTGGGCCTCGACGCGGCGCCAGGCCTTCAAGGCCTCGACCAGCCCGGGGAGCGGCTCCTCCGTCGAGGTCTCCTCGCCGGGGACCAGCCTCGGTTTCGCGGGCTTCGCCGCCTTTTCCGAACGCTTGGACCGCTTCTTCGCCGCCGCGGGCTGTTGCTGCGAGAGGCTCACGCGCGCCGCCGCGTCCGGGCCTTCGCGGTAGCCCTCGGCGGTCAGGCTGGCGCGCTGGAAGTGAATCAGCCGGCCGTCCTTCTCGAAGGAGTCGTCCAGGATCCGCACCAGGCCCGCGGCGGCGAGCCCGCCGAGGAGGATCTCGAAGGAGCGGCGGTCCATCGGATGCGGCGCGCCGTCGCCGCAGATCTCCCGATGAAGCTGGCCGGCCGTGACGCCGCTGCGCTCGCGGAGCGCTTCGAGGACGCGCCGCAGCACCGCCTCCTCGCCCGGCGTCGCCTCGCGGAAGCTCCGCACCGAGCAGGTCTGCGGCGCGCAGACGTCGCAGAGGCCGCACGGCTCGCCCGAGTCCTCCTGGTCTCCGAAGTGCTGGATCATGTGGAGCATGCGGCAGCCGTGGGACTCGGCGTAGCGCACCATCTGATCGAGCTGGGCGAGCTTGTTGTCACTCTGCGCCAGGTAGGGGGTCCGCCAGCCGCCGGCGCCGCGGGTGACGTTCTCGTCGGCGTCGATCACCGCGCCGCCATGCAGCCAGAGCTTCTCCAGCGCCTTCTCGAAGACCTCCTCGTCGGCCTTGAGGCGCTTCCTGAGCTTCCCGGGCGTCTGTGGCTCGGCGGTCAGCGCCGCGTACATCCGGTCGAGCAGCTCCACCTCCGGGTAGTCCCGGCCGTGGAAGAACTCGTGGTTGCGGCGGTCGACGTAGGAGTAGAGGAGGATGGCGCGCGACAGCTTGCCGTCGCGGCCGGCGCGGCCGATCTCCTGGTAGTAGCCCTCCAGGCTCCCCGGCATCCCCGTGTGGATCACGGTGCGGACGTCCGGCTTGTCGACGCCCATGCCGAAGGCGATGGTGGCGACGATCACCTCCAACCGGCTTGCGAGGAAGCCGGCCTGCACGCGGTCGCGAGCCGCGGCGGTCATCCCCGCGTGATAGGCGGCGGCGGGGAAGTCGGCCTGGAGCAGCTCGCCCAAGGCGTCGGCGTCCTTGCGGGTCGGCGCGTAGACGATGGCGGGCCGGCGCTCCGGCGAGGCGAGCACCCGCTGCACCGTCTCGGCCCGCGCCGAAGGCCGCAGCTCGGCCACCTCGACGGCGAGGTTGGTGCGGCGGAAGCCGTGGATGAAGCGGTCGGGTCCGCCCAGACCGAGCTGGGTCGAGATGTCGTCCTGGACGAGCGGCGTGGCGGTCGCGGTCAGGGCGATCACCGGCGCCGGCCGCAGCAGCGGCAGCCGCTGGCCGAGCAGCCGGTAGTCCGGGCGGAAGTCGTGCCCCCATTGCGAGATGCAGTGCGCCTCGTCAACCGCGATCAGCGCCGGCTTGCGCCGGGCGAGCATCTCGGGGAAGCCGGGGACGGAGAGCCGCTCGGGGGCGATGAAGAGGAAATCGAGCCGGCCCGCCAGGTAGTCGACGCAGGCCTGGCGCGAGTCGGACCGGTCGCGGCCGGAGTGGATGCGCTCGGCCCGCAGCCCCAGCTCCTTGAGCTTGCCGACCTGGTCCTCCATCAACGCGATCAGCGGCGAGATGACCAGTGTGGTGCCGGCCCGTGCCAACCCCGGGAGCTGGTAGCAGAGCGACTTGCCGGCGCCGGTCGGCATGACCAGCAGGGCGTCCTTGCCATCCGTCACCGCCCTGCACACCGCCTCCTGGAAGGGACGGAAGGCGGAGAGGCGGAAGGCCGAGCGCAGGAGGTCGCCGAGGCGGTCGGACGAGGTTGGAAGAGAACCCCCCACCTGGCCTCCCCCGCTCCCTACCACCCCCCTCCCAGGGGGGGAGGGACGAAGAGCGCCTTGCTCCCCCTCTCCCGGGGAGGTTGGGCGGGGTGGCGGGAGAGGGGGCTGGGGGGTGAGGGCTCCCAGTGGCATCTGCCGGCCGTTGCCACGCCAGTCGCGGGACGGCGAGCCTCCATTCCCTTCTGAAGAGGAAGGCTTGGCCGCCGGGGCCTCTCCACCCATCAAGCTGATCTGCCGCCCATACGCCGGGGCCTCCCGCCGGGGAACCTCGTTCTTTGATGTAGGGGGGGGGCTCGTCCCCTCCCGGGCGGGGGCAAGCCCCGCCCCTGCATCAGAGCCGGTTCGAGACGGAGACGGAGCCGCGGGTTGTACTCCTCCCACCACCTCCCGCACATAGGCCTCAATCCGCTCCATGAAGGATGCGAGGTCCCCCTCCCCCTTCTGGATCCGCTGGAGCTGGGCCTCCCACTGGCCGGTCATGGCCGGGCTCTTCACGTGCGGATGGACCACCTGGATGAGGCGGATGCCCTTGTCGGTCGCGACCAGCGACTTGCCCTGGCGCTCCAGGTACTCGCGGCGCAGCAGGGTCTCGATGATCTCGGCGCGGGTGGCGGGCGTGCCGAGACCCGACTCCTTCATCGCCTCGGACAGCTCCTTGTCATCCAGGGTCTTCCCCGCCGTCTCCATGGCGGTGAGCAGGGTCGCCTCGGTGAAGCGCTTGGGCGGCCGCGTCCTTTTGGCGACCGCGCGGGCTTCGAGCACCCTCTGCGCCTGCTCCTGGGCGAGCCCCGCCGGGAGGCTCTGCGGCTCGTCGCTCTCGCGTTCCCCTTCACCCTCCTCGCTGTCCTTGGCGTCCCTGGCGTCCTTTTCGTCCTTTTTCTCCTTGCCCGGCTCCTCCTTCTTCTTCTGGAGGTCGAGCACCTTCCAGCCCATCTGCTCGATCACCGTCCCGGTGCTGTGGAAGCGGTCGAGGACCGGCTTGCCCACTCCGGACGGCGGCGGGTTGGAGATGGCGGTGATCACGGTCGTGACCGACCAGACGTGCTCGTCGTGCCAGGCCGAAAGCAGCCGGCGGCAGATCAGGTCGTAGAGCCGCCGCTCGTCGGACGAGAGGTCGGCCCCCGCGGCCGAGGTGGTGGTCGGGAGGATGGCGTGGTGGTCCGTGACCTTGGAGTCGTCCACGAACCGGCGCGACAGCGGGCGCTCGCCGGTGCCGGGCGCGAGCAGGTCGCGGTACGGCTCCGCGACCGCCTGGACGATCTCGGGCAAGGTAGCCGCGATATCCGTCGAGAGATGCCGGCTGTCGGTGCGCGGATAGCTGATGAGCTTCTTGCTTTCATAAAGGCCCTGGGCGACGCCCAATGTCTTCTTGGCGCTCCAGCCGAACAGGCGGTTGGCGTGCCGCTGCAGCTCGGTCAGGTCGTAGAGCAGCGGCGGCGGCATCCGCTTGGTCTCGGAGCGGATCGACTCGATCTCCGCCCGGCCGGTCCGCGCCCGCGCCACGATGCGCGCCGCCTCCCCGAACTCCGCGCCCTCCTTGCCCTTCTCGGCCTGGATGCGCTTGGCCTCAGGCGACGGGTTGTCGCCCCGGAACCAGGTCCCCCGGTAGGCGGACCCTTCGCCCGGCGAGAAGGTGGCGACGACCTCCAGGTAGTCCTCCGGCACGAAGGCGCGGATGGCCAGCTCGCGCTCGACGACCACCGCCAGGGTCGGGGTCTGCACCCGGCCGACGGAGAGGTCCTCGTTGAAGTCCAGGCTGTAGGCGCGGGAGAGGTTCATGCCGACCAGCCAGTCGGCGCGGCTCCGTCCCCGGGCGGCGTCGGCCAGCGGCTCGAGCTCGCGCCCGTCCCGCAGCCGCTGGAAACCCTTCCGGATCGCGTCCGGGGTGAGCGATGAGATCCAGAGGCGCGACACCGGCTTGCGGCAGCCGGCGGCGTCGTAGATGTAGCGGAAGATCAGCTCCCCCTCGCGGCCGGCGTCGGTCGCGCAGACGACCCGCTCGATGCCGGGGGCGTTGATCGCCTTGCGCACGGCCTCGAACTGCTCCCGCGTCCCCTCCGAGACGACCAGCGGCCAGTCCTCGGGGAGCATGGGAAGGTGGTCGCGCCGCCAGCGGCGCCACTCCGGCCGGATCTCGTGCGGCTCGGCGAGCGTCACCAGGTGGCCGATCGCCCAGGTGACGACGTAGCCGTTGCCCTGGAGGCAGCCCTCTCCGCGCTTGTCGGCCCCCAGGACCTTGGCGATGTCCCGGGCGACGGCGGGCTTTTCGGCGACGACCGCGATGGTCATGCGCTCTCCGGGCGGTCAGCGAACAGGTCCACGGCGGTTTCCATGAGTCGCAACGATTTTACGTCAAGCCGGTACGAGGGTTCACCGGCCGGGCGTGAGGATCTGCCCGGGCTTCGCCCCCGTGGGCTCGCCACGGTCGAGCACCGGCACCCCGTTGACGATCACGGTGGCAAATCCTTCGGCATAGGCGTGCGGCCTCTCGAACGTCGCGCGGTCGGCGACTTTGGCAAGGTCGAAGAGCGCGAGGTCGGCGGCGTAGCCTGCGCGGACGAGGCCGCGACGGGCGAGCTTGAAGTGCGCGGCGGGGAGCGAGGTCATCTTGCGCACCGCCTCCTCCAGACCGATCACCTTCCTGTCCCGTACGTAGAGGCCGAGCACCCGCGCGTTGTTGCCGTAGCCGCGCGGGTGGGGCCGGCCGTCGCCGGGGGTGAGCACCGAGCTGTCCGAGGCGATGCCGACCTGGGGATGGCGCAGGATGCGCTCGACGTCCTCTTCGGACATCAGGTGATAGACCATGCCGGCGCCGCCGCGGACCATCATCCGCCGCGCCGCTTCGAACTGGGCGTCGGCCGAGCCGTCGCCCAGGAGCTTCTCCGCCACCTGCTTCATGGAGAATCCCTGGAGCGACGGGTCCGGCTCATAGGAGGCCACGGTCGCGAAGGAGAGGTCCGCAAAGCCGCGCGCGGCGAGCAGCTCCTGCAAGCCCGTCTTGATCCGCGGCCAGGTGGAGTCGTCGGCGAAGCGCGCCCGGACCTGCTCGTCGGTGCCTTCGCGCGCCCAGTCCGGGAAGCGGATCGAGAGGCTGGAGCCGGCGGCGGTGTAGGCGTACTGGTCCGCCTCGACGTCGACGCCGCGCGCCCGGGCGGCTTCGATCAGGGCGAGCGCCTTGCCGCTCACCCCCCACCGGTTAGGGCTGTCGATCTTCAAGTGCGAGACCTGGACCGGGCAGCCGGCCTCCTCCCCCACCGCGATCGTTTCGGCGAGGGCCGCCTCGATCTCCGTCCCCTCGTTCCTCATGTGCGAGGCGTAGAGCCCGCCGGCCCGGCAGGCCGCGCGCGCCAGCTCGACGATCTCCGGCCGCTCGGCGTAGCTCCCCGGCACATACTGGAGGCCGGTCGAAATCCCCAGCGCGCCGTCCGCCATGGCCTTGGCGACCGCCGCCTTCATGCGGTCCATCTCGGCCGGGGTCGGGGCTCGCCGCGCTCCCCCCATCGCCGCCTCGCGCACGGAGCCGTGCCCGACCAGGGTGCCGAAGTTGACCGCGGCGCCACCTTGCCGGAGCCTGGCGAGCGTCGCCCCGACGTTCGCGGCGGAGCTGCCGCAGTTGCCGGCGACGATCGAGGTCACCCCCATGCGCAGAAAGTTCTCCGCCCGCGGCTTGTCCGCCAGGTCATCGGCGTGGGTGTGGACGTCGATGAACCCCGGCGCCACGATCAGCCCGGAGGCGTCGATCACCCGCGCCGCCGTCGCCTGCCCCCCCTGCCCGACATCGCCGACCTTTACGATCCTGCCGTCCCGCACCGCCACGTCCGCCCGCAACGCCGGCGCGCCCGAGCCGTCGACGACGGTGCCGTTCCGGATCAGGAGGTCGTACCGGGGCGCCGGTTGGGCGGCGAGGAGGATCGCCAGAGCCAGAGCTCGGATCATCGTCCAGCCTCCACTTCTTCCAGCTCGCCCGACTGGATGTGCCAGAGGTCGGCGTAGGTGCCG
Organism: Thermoanaerobaculia bacterium; assembly: GCA_046714475.1. GTDB lineage: Bacteria > Acidobacteriota > Thermoanaerobaculia > Multivoradales > UBA5704 > DASPJI01. The sequence continues at coordinate 3,284 of JBKKAU010000308.1, read as the reverse complement.
CCCTGGGCCAGGAGGTCGTCGTGGTGCCCCTCCTCGGCGACGCGGCCGTCGCGCAGGACCAGGATACGGTCGGCGTGGCGGATGGTCGACAGGCGGTGGGCGATGATCAGCGCCGAGCGGCCGGCGGTGAGCGTCCGCAGGTTCTGCTGGATGGCGCGCTCGGTCTCGGTGTCGACCGAGCTGGTGGCCTCGTCGAGCACCAGCACCGGCGCGTCCTTGAGGATCGCCCGGGCGAGCGACAGGCGCTGGCGCTGGCCGCCCGAGAGCTTGACGCCGCGCTCGCCGACCAGCGTGTCGTACCCCTGGGGGAGCGACGTCACGAAGTCGTGGAGCTGGGCGAGCCGGGACGCCCGCACCACCTCGTCGAGCGGCACGTCGCTGTCGCGGTAGGCGATGTTCTCGCGGATCGTGCCGTGGAAAAGGTAGACGTCCTGGCTGACCAGGGCGATGTTCTGCCGCAGGTCTTCGAGCGCCAGGCCGCGCACGTCGTGGCCGTCGAGCCGCACCGCGCCGCCGGTGACGTCGTAGAGGCGGAGCAGCAGCTTGATCAGCGTCGACTTGCCCGCGCCCGTTGGCCCGGCGATGCCGAGCGTCTCGCCGGGAGCGATCCTGAAGCTGACCCCGTCCAGCACCGGCGAGGCGGCGGCGCCGCGGGCGTAGCGGAACTCCACCTCGTCGAAGGCCACCTCGCCGCGCGCCCGGCCGAGCCGTTCAGGCCGCTCCGGGTCCTGGATCGCCGGCGGCGTGTCGAGCAGGCCGAAGATCCGCCGCGCGCTGGCCCGCGCCCGCTCCAGGTCGTCGAAGGTCGTGCCGAGCCGGGTGAGCGGCCAGAGCAGCCGCTCGGTCATCATGGCGAACAGAACCAGCTGGCCGACCGAGTGCACCCGCCCCTGGAGCACCCTGTAGCTGCCCACCAGCAGAACGCCGGCTAAGCCCCCGACGATGGCCATGCGGATCAGCGGCGTATAGAGAGCGGAGAGCCGGATGGCCCGGAAGTTCGCGTCCCGGTACTCCTCGGAGACGCGGCGCACGCGGCCGGTCTCGAACTCCTCGGCGGTGAAGCTCTTGATGACCTGGATGCCCGCGATGTTGTTCTCCAGCCGGCTGGCGAGCCCGCCGACCGCCTCGCGCACCCGGTCGTAGCGCGGCGAGATCTTCCTCTGGTAGAGCAGGCTCCCCCAGAGGATCACCGGGATCGGCGCCATGCCGACCAGCGACAGCTCCCAGGAGGTCGAGAACATCACGACGCCGCCGAAGACGAACAGCACGACGAGCTGGAGCAGCTCGTTGAAGCCGATGTTCAGGAACCGCTCGAGCTGGTTGACGTCGTCGTTGAGCATGGCGAGGACCTCGCCGAGCCGGAGGTCCTCGAAAAAGGCGATCTCGCGCGACTGGACCTTGTTGTAGGCGTCCATGCGGAGGTCGTGCTGCACGCGCTGGGCGAGCCGCATGAAGCCGGCCTGGTACAGCCACTGGAAGAAGCTCTCGAAGAAAAAGATGACGACCGCGAGCCCGGAGAGGACGACCGCCATGCTCCAGGGCTCGGAGGTGCCGGCGATCGAGGCGATCCAGCCCGGCGGCCGGCCGCGCAACGAATCGATCACCCAGCCGACCAGAAGCGGCGGCATGAGGTCGAGGACCTTGTTGGCGACGCTCGACGCACAGGCCAGGTAGAGGCTCCGACGGTACGACTGGAGATAGCCGAAGAGGCGCCGCATCGGGCGGCCTTCTTCACGCAGGAGCAACGGGGGGACGGGCGAAGGCATCGGGAAAAGGGATTCTAGCCCGGTTCGGCTATAATGCCCTCTCTAGAAGCGTCCTCGGATCTCGTTGAAAGAAGCGCTTTCCAACCTGCAGGAAACCTTATGCCCAGACTCGTCCGTTGTCTTCTCCTGACCCTTCTCTGCGGGGCCGCCGCGGCGCACGCCGGCACCGTCTACGTGCCGCTGCCCGGCGTCTCGCAGGTCGGCGGCGTCAGCTATGAAGCCCAGATCCTGATCTCCAACTCCTCGGCGCAGCCGCAGAACGTCAACGAGCACCTCATCGCCACGGGCACCGACGGCACGCAGCGTCCCGCTCCGCCGATCGGGCTCCAGATCCCGGCGAGCCGGGCCAGCATCATCCGGCCCGGCGCGACCCTGCGCGGCCTCGCCGAGTTCTCGGGCTCGCCCAACCTGCGCTACTCGGCGCGCCTGATGGGGTCCGGCCCGGCGGGGACGCTCGGCGTCCAGCTGCCGGTCCTCACCTCGGAGAACCTGGCGCGCGGCGGCCAGACGCTGACCCTCCAGGGGTTGGTCTTCGCCGGCGCGCGCACCACCGACTTCACCGTGGTCAACCTCGGGCACCAGGCCTCGCAGTGTACGGTCGACCTGCTGCGTACCGACGGCACGCTGATCCGTCCGACGGCCACCATCAGCTTGAACCCGCTCTCCCACTTCTACGTGGCGAACGTCTTCAACGGCATGGTGGACCCGGTGGCCGGCGTCACCGAGGCGCGCGCGGTCGTGAGCTGCACCCGGGAGTTCTATACCTACGCGCTGCTCGCCAACAGCGCCACCGGCGAGGTCTCGGTCGTGGGACCGTCGGGCAGCGGCGAGTCGACCCTCCAGGTCCCCGGCTCGGGCGGCGGCTCCGGCGGCGGAGAGGCCCAGTGCGCGGCCGGCGCCACCTGCTTCGCCGCCCGCGGCCTCGTCCACCGGCCGACGCCCACCGCTCCGGTGGGACGGTTGAGCTTCGACGCTCCGGCCCGGACCACGACCCGCCTGCGGCTGACCATGGACGTCACCGTCGGCAACTGGTACGCCCCGGACCCGGACGGCAAGCACCTCATCTACTGGTTCGTGATCAACCGGAACTTCGACATGCCGGGCATGCTGTACTTCCGCGGCCCGGGCGCGATCGGCGACACCGCGCTGGCCCGGCACGGGATCGGCCTGCGGCACGCGGACAAGCTCAGGATCCAGCAGCCGTTCCAGGCGCTGTCCGGCCGCACCTACCGCGTCGTCAACGACTACGACATGGGCCGCGGCATCAACACGATCACCATCACCGACCTGTCGACGAACCAGGTCGCCGCCATCCTTCAGGGCACGCCCAACGTACGCCAGTTCGCGCTCAAGGCCGGCGACAAGTTCCTCCTCGACATGGGCTTCGTCGAGGGAGCCATCCCGGACGAGGTGCCGAGCTACGGCTGGAGCTACAGCAACATCCTGCTCGAGGTCTTCCCGTAGGCCCTGAGGGGCCGCGTTGCAAGAGGGGGAGGAGGGGGCGCCGGGCGACCGGCG
>JBKKAU010000307.1:0-4590 GCA_046714475.1 Thermoanaerobaculia bacterium | reverse complement strand
GAAGAAGAGGACCAGGAGCAGCGCGAAGAGAACAGCGCCCGCCAGCGCGGGCCACGACTCGGGAAAGACCTGGTACGTGAAGAGGAGAACCAGGAGCACCGCGGACAGGAGGATCACCCTGTCGGGGTGGAAGCTGTCGGGTACCCGGACCGCCGCCCAAGAGAGAGGGGTCCAGAAAACGATGAGCAAGGCGCCCGCGAGAGCCGAGGCGAGAAGCAATGTATGGAGCCGCTGCCGCCGTTCGTAGGCCTCCTGGGCCTCTTTGAGCTCCTCGGCGACGGCGCTCCTGGCTTTGGAGAGCTGTGCCGAGACTCGGACCAAGCGGTTGTTCAGGCCGCGCAGCCGCCGGTGCAGCCGCTCCTCGAGCCGGACCGCGGTCTCTAGATCCGCCGCCGTGTCGGTCTGCTGTGTGATCTTCAGCCGCTGCTGTACTAGCTCCTTCAATACTGCCTTCCATTCCTCCTCGATCACGGCCAGAGCGCGTTCTCCCTGTGGGATTAGATAAGGCTTCTGGATCTCGGCCTCGACCGGCTCGCTGTCATCGAAGACGCGCTTTGCCCAGCGCTCGCTCAACTGCCAGATGCCCATGCCCAACATCCCCAGCAGCAGGATCGAAAGCAGCTCGATCCAGGTCACGGCGACTTTAGGAAGTCCGGCGCTCATCTCTTGATCCAGGAACTTCTCCTATTGTCTCTCGATGAGAGCGCGAAGCCTACCCCCCGGCCGGCTCTTCCTACTGCTGATACAATCCTCGCCATGGAGACCATGACGCGCCGGCGCAACTTCCTTCCCTTGGCGGGATTTCTGGTCTGCCTGGTCGCTCTTTTGAGCTACTTCCTGTTCTTCTACCAGTTCCCGGTCACCCGCGACCTGCCCTGGACGAGCTGGCTGCTCTTCGCGCTCGGGCTGGGTCTCCTGGGGGTGGGGCTGGCCCGCGCCTTCCGGCGGCCGGAGAGCTACCGCGGACGGGTGATGGGGCCGATCCTCGCCGTGCTCAGCCTCGCCTTGGTCGGGCTCTTCGTCTTCGCGACGATGGTCGGCTCCCGGCAGATGCCGGTCGCCGCGGACGCCCCCAAAGTCGGGGAGAAGGCCCCCGATTTCGTGCTCCAGGATACGGAAGGCCGGCCCGTGCGGCTCTACGACCTCCTCGGGCCGGCGGCTGGCGGCTCCGGCCCCTCGTCCTGGGTCGTCCTCGTCTTCTACCGCGGCTTCTGGTGACCGTTCTGTAACTCCGAGTTACGGAGTTTCCAGCAGCGCCTTCCTGAATTCGAAAAGCGCGGCATCCGGCCGGTGGCGGTCAGCATGGATTCGCCGGAGCAGTTGCGGGAGCACCGGGCCAAAATGGGCTGGACGTTCCCGCTGCTCAGCGATACCCGAGGCGAGGCCGTCCGCGCCTACGACCTCCTTCATCGCGTCAGCGACGAGCAGACGGTGTCCCGGCCGGGGGAGTTCCTGATCGACCCCACCGGCACCGTGCGCTGGGTGGACCTGACCGAGGACTACAGGGTGCGTACCCGCCCCGAGACCGTGCTGGAGACCTTCGACCGGCTCAACGCCGCGTCCCGCTGAGCCCCGGATCGCTCCTATAATGTCGGCCCACTCGGGACACGACGAGAGGAGCGACATGGAAGGGATCAGCCGGCGAAATTTCCTGGGATGGACAGGTCGGGCCGCCCTGACCCTGGGGACTGCCCGGGTCTTCGGCGCCCCGGCGCTCGACGCCGGGAAGACCCCGAACGCCGCGCCGACAGCCCCGGGGGAGTCTTCGTCGGCCCTCCGCGCCATCGACGCCTTCGTCGAGCGCCACCGGCGGGAGATGGGGATCCCCGCGCTGACGCTCGGGCTCGCCGGCAGCCAGGGGGTGATCGCCGCGCGGGCCTACGGCCATGCCGACATCAAGACCGGATTGCCGGCGCGGCCGGAGAACCTCTTCGAGATCGGCTCGATCACCAAGTCGTTCGTCGGCATCGCCCTGCTGCAGCTCCACGAAGAGGGCAAGCTCGACCTCGACCGGCCGATCCGTGAATACCTCCCCTGGCTGCGCATCGAAAGCGCGTACGCGCCGATCACGACCCATCATCTGCTGACCCACACGTCGGGGCTGCCCAACCCGCTGGGCCTGCCCGGGATCCCGCTCTGGACCGCGCACGCGCCGGGCGAGCATTTCCACTACTGCAACATGGGCTACCAGATCCTGGGCCTGCTGCTCGAGACGCTCGACCGGCGGCCGTTGCGCGGCATCCTGCGCACCCGGATCTTCAATCCGCTCGGTATGAACCAGAGCGAGCCGGTGATCTCGCACGCGATCCGTTGGCGTATGCCGGTGAGCTACTGGCCGCTCTACGACGACCGGCCCTTCCATCGTCACGGCCCTCTCGTCGAAGCCCCTCATCTGGCCATGGACAACGCCGCCGGATGCATCGCCTCGACCTCGGGTGACATGGCGCTCTACATGCGGATGCTCCTCCACCGCGGCCGCACGCCGCACGGGCGCCTGCTCTCAGAGGAGGGCTTCGCCCGCTTCATGCGCTCCTACATCCCGTCCAGCTTCGGCCCGGGGATCGGCTACGGCTACGGAATCGGCGTGCAGACGGTCGACGGCCGCACGGTGCTGCGGCATACGGGCGGGATGGTCTCCTTCAGCTCGGCGATGCAGGTCGACCTCGACGCCGGCTTCGGAGCGTTCGCCTCGGTCAACGCGTCGCTCGCGGGCTATCGGCCGAACGCGGTCGCCGCCTACGCCTTGGCGGTGCTCCGCGCCTCGGCCGAAGGGAGCCCGCTCCCGGAAGCTCCCGTGTTCGACGATCCGTACAAAGTGGCCAACGCGGCCGACTACGCGGGGACGTACACCTCCCCGGACGGCCGCAAGCTCGTGCTCGTCGCGGAAGGCGAGCTCCTGGGGTTGGTCCACGATAACGAACGATTGCCTCTCGAGAGGCTCGCGCCGGACACCTTCCTCGTCTCCGATGGGGCCTTCGAGATGTTCCCGTTGAGCTTCGAGCGGGTGGACGGCGCCGTGATCGAGGCGAGCTATGGTGAAGACTGGTACGCGGGGAAGGGTTACACCGGTCCGCGGACCTTCGAGGCGCCATCCGAGTGGCGGGCCTACACCGGCCACTACCGCAACGAGAACCCTTGGGAGGGGAGCTTCCGCGTCTTCCTGAACAAGGGCCGTCTCTCCCTCGGCGGAACCCCCCTGACGCCGCTCGGCGCCGGCCTGTTCCGCATCGGCGAGGAAGAGCACTCCCCCGACCGCCTCCGCTTCGAAGACCTCATCAACGGCAAGGCGTTCCGCGCGATCGTCTCGGGGACGGAGTACCGGCGGATCGAGACGTGAGCAGAGGGATGTGGAAAGCTACCCGTGATACCATTCAAGTTGCATTCCGGCGGGTGTTCGTGCTCTGATTCCGCAACCCGTTGGAGAAAGGACGGCATGTATGGGCGCGATTCCGTTCGTCAAGGAAGGGATCGAATATCCCACCTCCGACGGCCAGCCCATGGCCGAAACCACCCTTCACCAGACCGTTATGTTCGACATGATCCATGGTCTGAGGAGCCTCTACGCCGAGGTTCCGGACGTATGGGTGGGAGGGAACCTTTTCCTCTGCTATGAGAAGGGGAACCCTTCGGCGGCCCTGGCTCCGGACGTGCTGCTGGCCCGCGGGGTCGAGAAGTGGCCACGCCCCAACTATCTGCTGTGGGACGAGGTGCCGCCGAGCCTGGTGATCGAGGTCACCTCGCGGTCGACGCGCCGCGAGGACCAGAAGAAGAAAAGGGACATCTACGAGCGGATCGGGGTCGAGGAATACGTCTTCTTCGATCCGTATCGAGAGTATCTGCGTCCTCCGCTCCAGGGGCTCCGCCGGAAGGACAGCCTCTACCAGCCGATCCCTCTGGAGGCGGACGGTGGTCTCGTCCTCCGGACGGCGAACATCAAGCTCCTGCCCGAGGGGGACCGCCTGCGGATGATCGATGCCGCGACCGGAGAGCGCCTGCTCTGGCCGGACGAAGAAGCGGCGGCGCGTACCGAGGCGCGGGCCCAGGCTGCCCGGGAGCTCAGGCTCCGTCAGGCTGCCGAGGAGCGGGTGCGGGCCCTGGAAGAGGAGCTGATCCGGCTCCGCGGCCGATAGCGCGGCGGCTCCTGTACGACCCCGAATGGGTCTGGTCATCCAGGCCATCCCTCATTTCATGAAGGTTCTCCCCATAGCCCCCCGCTCGCCCCTTCTGAGCAAGGCGTAAAAAAGGAGGGCCGAGGGAGGCGCCCGCTGTACGCCTCCCCCGGTACGTCGCTTGTCAAAGAACCAGGGCCGACTTCCACCCTGCGATGCCGGCCCTCCATAGTATGTATACGTATGAGCCTGTCAGTTCGTCGCATGGCAGAGTATAGCCCTTCGCCTTGGTGGTTTTTGGTTCCGCATACGTATACATATGTGAAGGCCGGAAGAGGGAGCGGGTGGCGGGGAGGCCTGCGCGGTTCTTTGATAATTGAAGTACCGAAGGAGGCGCCCGCCCCGGTATGCGGGCTGCCGGCCCCTGCGCGCGGGCCGGCGGCAACTCGGGGCGGGTCGCCGTACCTTGGGTGCGGGCCGG
>JBKKAU010000306.1:0-6444 GCA_046714475.1 Thermoanaerobaculia bacterium | reverse complement strand
CCGTCTGCGTGCCGCTCGATCCGGCGTCGCCCGCCGACCGCCTGGCGGCCCTGCTGGCCGACGCCGAGCCGGCGGCGGTGGTGCATGCGGGGCCGCTGCCGGAGGGCGTGGTGGTGCCGGGCGGGGTGGCGACGCTGGATCTTGGGGAAAAGGACATCAAGGACAGCAGGGACAGCAAGGACCAGGAAACAGAGCCCTTGGAGTCCTTGCCGTCCTTTGGGTCCTTTTCCTCACCCTCCCCCGGCAGCCTCGCCTACATGATCTATACGTCGGGCACCACCGGTCTGCCCAAGGCGGTCGCGGTGGAGCATGGGAGCCTGGCCCGGACGCTGGCTTCGGTGATCGCCCGCTTCGGCTTCGGGCCGGGCGACCGCATGCCGCACGTGGCGCGGTTCTCGTTCGACATCGCGCTGTTCGAGCTGCTGGCGCCGCTCCTCGCCGGCGGCGCGTGCGAGCTGCTGCGGACCGAGGAGGTGCTGGAGCCGGCAGCCCTGGCCGCCGCGGTCGAGTGCGCCACGCGGGTGCACGCCGTCCCCAGCCTGATGCGCCAGGTCGCCGCCAGGGCGCGCCAGTTGGGGACGGAGGCGTTCGCCAACCTCAGGACCGTCTTCACCGGCGGCGACCTGGTGCCGCCCGAGCTGGTGGCCGAGCTCCAGGAGGTCTTCCCGGCCGCCGAGGTCGTGGTGTTCTACGGCCCGACCGAGGCGACCATCGTCTGCACGGCCTGGCGGGCGCCGCGCGGCGGATTGCATGACCGCAGCCTGATCGGCCGGCCGCTCGACGGCGTCGAGCTGCGGGTGATGGACGGCCGCGGCGAGCCCGCCATGATGGGGGTGCCCGGTGAGCTCTGGGTCGGTGGGCCGGGGGTGGCGCGCGGCTATTTCCGCCGCGAGGACCTTACCGCCGAGCGCTTCGTCGAACGGCGGGGCCGCCGCTTCTACCGCACCGGCGACCTCGTGCGCCAGCTCCCCGCGGAGGGCGGCGTCCTGGAGTTCCTGGGCCGCACCGACTTCCAGGTCAAGATCCGCGGCTTCCGCGTCGAGCCCGGCGAGATCGAAGCGATGCTCGCCTCGCACCCGGCGGTGCGCGAGGCCGTGGTCATGGCGAGGGAGATTGGGCGAGAGAAGCGGCTCGTGGCCTATTGCGTGCCGGCCGGAGCCGCCGCGGCGAGCGGTCTGTCCGCCGACCTGCGCCGTTTCCTCGCCGACCGGCTCCCCTCCTACATGGTCCCTTCGGCGTTTGTTGTGCTGCCCGAGCTGCCGCTCACCGCGCACGGCAAGGTGGACCGCAACCGGCTGCCCGAGCCCGCGGACCTGCAGGCCGAGGAGACGGCGGCGCCGCCCCGCACGCCGACCGAAGAGCTGGTGGCCTCGGTCTGGGGCGAGGTGCTGGGCCTGCCGCGCGTCGGCCGCGCCGCCAACTTCTTCGAGCTGGGCGGGCATTCGCTCGCCGCCACCCAGGTCACCCTCCGCCTCAGCGAGCTGGTCGGGGTCGAGGTGCCGGTCCAGGCGCTGTTCCAGGCGCCGACCGTGGCGGGCATGGCCGAGCTGGTGGAGGCGGCGCTCGCCTCGGGCCTGCAATCCTCGGCCTCGCTGGCGCACCCGCTGGTCCCGGTGCCGCGCGACGCCGGGATCCCGCTCTCCTTCGCCCAGGAGCGGCTCTGGTTCATCGACAAGCTGGTGCCCGGCACCCCGGCCTACAACATGCCGCTGACGTTGCGGATCGAAGGCGCGCTTCAGCCCTCCTGGCTCGCCGCCGCCTTCACCGCGATCGCCGGCCGCCACGAGGCGCTCCGCACCTCCTTCGCCGAGAGTGAGGGCCGGGCGGTGCAGCGCGTCGCCCCTATTCCCGCGGAGTGGCCGTTGCCGCTGGCCGACCTTTCCGGCCTGCCGGCCGGGCCGCGGGAGGAGGAGATGCTGCGCCTTGCCCGCGAGGACGGCATGCGCTCGTTCGACCTCGCGCGCGGTCCGATTTTCACCACCTCGCTGCTGCGGCTCGGCGCGGAGGAGCACGTGCTGCTCCTCAACGTCCACCACATCGCGGCCGACGCCTGGTCGATGGGCGTGCTGGTCGAGGAGATGGCGGCGTTCACCGCCGGGCAGCGGCTCCCCGGGTTGCCGGTCCAATACCCCGACTACGCGGTCTGGCAGCGCTCCTGGCTGGAGGGGGAGGAGCTGGAGCGCCAGCTCGCCTTCTGGCACGAGCGCCTGGCCGGCGCGCCGACGGTCCTCGAGCTGCCGACCGACCACCCGCGGCCTCCCGCGCAGACCTTCCGCGGCGGCAGCTTCGACATGGTCCTGCCGGCCGGGCTGTCGCGCGGCATCGCGGAGCTCGGCCGGCGCCAGGGGGCGACGCCGTTCATGGTCCTGCTCGCCGCCTGGGGCGTGCTGATGGGCCGCCTCGCCGGCCAGCGCGACCTTGTGGTGGGCACCGCCATCGCCAACCGCGAGCGGCCGGAGCTGGAGCGGCTGATCGGCTTCTTCGTCAACACGCTCGCCCTGCGGATCGACCTCACGGACGATCCGTCGTTCGGCGAGCTGGCGGCCCGCACCCGGCGCTTCTCGCTCGACGCCTTCGCCCACCGCGACCTGCCGCTCGAGAAGCTGATCGAGGGCATGCAGCTCGACCGTGACCGCAGCCGCCAGCCGCTGATCCAGTCGGTGTTCAACCTCCAGAACGCGCCGGTGGGACGGATCGAGGTCCCCGGTCTCACCCTGACGCCCCTCGCCCTGGCCGGCGAGACCGCCAAGTTCGACTTGACGCTGACTTTGACCGGAGAAGCCGAGAGCATGAGGGGGCGGCTGGAGTACGCGGCCGACCTGTTCGAGCCGGCGACCGCCGAGCGGTGGATGCGCCACTTCGAGACGCTGCTCGCCGGCCTCGTCGAGGCGCCGGGCCGGCCGGTCTCCGAGCTGCCTCTGCTCGCCGCGGCGGAGCGCCATCAGATGCTGGTCGACTGGAACCGGACGGCCGCGGTCCAGGCGCCGGCGACCCTCCACGCGCTGTTCCAGGAGCGGGCGCGGGAGCGGCCGGAGGCGCTCGCCCTGATCCACGGTGAAAAGCGGATCGCCTACGGCGAGCTCGCCGCCCGCGCCGGCCGCCTGGCCCGCCGTCTGCGCCGGCTCGGCGTGGGACCGGAGGTCCGCGTCGGGATCTTCTCCCACCGTACGCCGGACCTGGTGGCGGCGGTGCTCGCGGTGCTCGAAGCCGGCGGCGCCTACGTGCCGCTCGATCCTTCGTACCCGGCGGACCGTATCGCCTACCTCCTCGCCGACTCGGGCGCGCCGGTGGTCCTGACCCAGGCCGGGCTGCGCGAATCGCTGCCGGAGATAGTAGCGCGGGTGGTCCTGCTGGACGATATCGACGAGGAAAGGGAGGAGCCCGTCGCGCCCGTGGAGCTCTCGGCGGACAACGCGGCCTACGTCATCTACACCTCGGGCTCGACCGGCGAGCCCAAGGGCGTGCTGATCCGGCACGGCGCCGCCGCCGCCCTGATCTCCTGGGCGTTGCGCGTTTTCGAGCCCGAGGAGCTGGCGGTCGTGCTCGCCTCCACCTCCGCCACCTTCGACCTCTCGGTCTTCGAGCTGTTCGCGCCGCTTTCGGCCGGCGGCGCGGTGGTCCTGGCGGAGAACGTGCTGCGGCTGCCCGAGCTGCCGGCGGCCGGCGAGGTCACCCTGATCAACACGGTGCCGTCGGCCCTCCTCGGCCTGCTCCGTATCTCGGGGCTGCCCGCTTCGGTGCGGACGGTCAACCTGGCTGGCGAGCCGCTGCCGGGAGCGCTGGCCGAGCGTCTCTACCGCGAGCCCGGCGTGCGGCGGGTGCTCAACCTGTACGGCCCGTCGGAGGACACGACCTACTCGACCTGGGAGGTCGTCGAGCGGGGGACGGCCCAGCCGGCGATCGGCCGTCCGGTGGACGGGGCGCGCGTCTTCCTGCTCGACCCGGGTCTCCGGCCGGCGCCGGCCGGCGTGCCGGGGGAGCTCTGCCTGGGCGGCGTCGGCCTCGCCCGGGGCTATCTGAACCGGCCGGACCTGACGGCCGAGCGCTTCGTGCCCGATCCCGACCTGTCGGGCGAGCCCGGCGCCAGGATCTACCGCACCGGGGACCTGGCCAGGTATCGGCCGGACGGCGTCCTGGAGTACCTGGGCCGCACCGACTTCCAGGTCAAGGTGCGCGGCTTCCGCATCGAGCTGCGCGAGGTCGAGACGGTGATCGACAGCCATCCCCAGGTGCGGGCCTGCGCGGTGCTGGTGCGGACCGATCCGCAGGGCGATTCGCGGCTGGTGGCCTATGTCGTGCCGGTCGAGGCCGGGCGGCTGGCCGCGCCGGCTGAAATCCGGCGCTGGCTGCGGAGCCGGCTCCCGGACCACATGGTGCCGGCGACGCTGGTGCCGCTCCTGGAGCTGCCGTTGACGCCGCACGGCAAGCTCGACCGCGACGCCTTGCCCGAACCGGACTGGAGCGCCGGCGTGGAGCGGGTGTACGTGCCGCCGGGGACGCCGCTCGAAGAGGACCTGGCCCGCCTGTGGTCCGGGCTCCTGGGCGTCCCGGCCGAGCGGATCGGCCTGCGGGACAACTTCTTCGCGCTCGGCGGTCACTCGCTCCTCGCCACGCAGCTCATCGCCGCCCTCCGCGAGCAGGTGGGGATCGAGGTGTCGCTCGACATGATCTTCGACACCGCCGACCTCGGCGACCTGGCCGACAAGATCATGGAGCGCGAGCTGTCCGAAGCCGGCGACGCGATGCTGGCCGACATGCTCGAGGAGATCGACGGGTTGTCTTCCGAGGAGCTGCAGGAGCTGCTCGGCCGGCCAGTCGGAGGGGAAGCGTCTCGATGACGGCGGCCCTCGACGCCCGGCGGCTCGCACAGCTGTCCCGCGACGAGCGGACGCTGCTGTTCGAGAAGCTGCGCGCCAGGAAGGAGGCCGAAGCCCCGCCGCGGACGGAGGTGCCGCGCCTGGCGCGACGGCCGGACCCGCTGCCGCTCTCCTTCGCCCAGCAGAGGCTCTGGTTCCTCGACCGGCTCAACCCCGGCGACCCGGCGTACAACATCCTGACGCTGGTCGAGGCCCAGGGGCCGCTGCGCCCGGAGGCGCTGCGGCGCGCGCTGGAAGGGGTGGCGGACCGGCACGAGACGCTGCGGACCACCTTCAGGCGCGTGGGGACGGTCCCGGCCCAGGTCGTCGCGCCCCGCCTGGAAGCGGCATTGCCGGTCATCGACCTGTCGCGGCTGGGCGAAGAGGCCGCCGCCGAGGTCCAGCGGCTCTGCCGCGAGGAGATCGCCCGCCCGTTCGACCTGGAGGCGGGGCCGCTGCTGCGGGCCGGGCTCCTACGGCTGGGTCCCGGACGGCACCTGCTGCTCGTCAACCTGCACCACATTGTGAGCGACGGCTGGTCGATCGGCATCCTGATCCGCGAGACGGTGGCCCTCTACGAAGGCTTGGTCAAGGGGACGCCCGCGGCGCTGCCGGAGCTGCCGGTCCAGTACGCGGACTTCGCCGTCTGGCAGCGGCAGTGGCTGCAGGGCGAGCGCCTCGCCGCCGAGCTGGCCTGGTGGCGCGAACGACTGCAGGGGATCGAGGCCCTGCGCCTGCCGGCCGACCGGCCGCGTCCGCCGCGCCGGACCTCCCAGGGGGCGATGGTCTTCCTGCGGCTCGGCGCCGCGCCCTCCGCGCGCCTCCACGCCGTGTCGCAGGCGGAGAAGGTCACCGTTTTCATCGTCCTCCTCGCCGCCTTCCAGGCGCTGCTGCTGCGCTACTCGGGCCAGGAGGACCTCACCGTCGGCTCGCCGGTCGCCAACCGCAACCGGCCGGAGGTCGCCGGGCTGATCGGCTTCTTCATCAACAACGTCGTCATGCGCGGCGACCTGTCGGGCGATCCGACGTTCCGCGAGCTGCTGGCCCGCCTGCGGCCGGTGGCGCTCCAGGCCTACGAGCACCAGGAGCTCCCTTTCGAGAAGCTGGTCGAGGAGCTGCGGCCTGAGCGCGATCCGAGCCGCACGCCGCTGTTCCAGGCGGCGCTGAACGTCCTCAACACCCCGGCCACCGCCGAGCTGCAGATGGAGACGGCGGGCCTCCGCCTGTCCAGCCGCCGGCCGGAGATCGTCACGGCCAAGTACGACCTCACCGTCGGCTGGGCCGAGCTGACCCAGGGGTTCGGCGGCGCCATCGAGTACAGCAGGGACCTTTTCGACGAGGCGACGGTGGCGCGCATGGCCGAGCACCTGCGGACGCTGGTCCAGGGGGCGCTCGACGATCCCGGGCGGCGGCTGTCCGAGCTGCCGCTGCTCGCCGAAGCGGAGCAGCGGCAGCTCCTGGAGGAGTGGAACCGCACGGCCGCCGAGCCGCCGCGGCGCTCCGCCCTGGAGAGGCTGGAAGAGATCGCGGCGGCGCATCCGGAGCTGCCGGCGTTGGCCCGCCCCGACGGCGGGATCTCCTATGGCGA
>JBKKAU010000305.1:0-4575 GCA_046714475.1 Thermoanaerobaculia bacterium | reverse complement strand
CATCGACCAGCCGTCGGTGACGATGTGATGGGTCGCGAGGAGGATCGCCCACTCTCCGTGGTCGAGTGCCGCGAGGACGCCGCGCAGCAACGGCCCCCGCGCCAAGTCGAAGGGGCGCCGCACCTGTTGCAACGCCAGACGCCGGACCTCCCGCAGGCGGACCTCCGCCGGCAGCCCCGAAAGGTCGACCACGGGGATGGAGAGCGGCTCCGGCGGGTTGACCAACTGCACGGGTTCCCCGCCGGCCATGCCGAACGTGGTGCGCAGGACCTCGTGCCGTTCGATGATCTCGGTGATGCCCGCGGTCAGCGCAGGCAGGTCGAGATCGCCGCGCATGAGGAAGAAGCCGGGGATGTTGTAGGAGACCCCGCCGGGCGCGAGCTGGTCGAGAAACCAGAGCCGCTGCTGGGCGAACGACAGGGGGCTCCCGCCAGGATCGCGCGGCTGCGGCAGGATGACCGAGCGCGACAGGTCGACGCCCTGCTTGCGCAGGAGACGATCGAGCAGCCGGCGCTTCTCCGGCGTCAGCCCCGCGATGCTCTTGGAGAGGTCACTCATCCCGGTCTTCACCTAGCAGGGCCTGGAGCTCCTCCTCGGCCAGCCCGTCGAGCTGCGCCAGCGTCTCGGCGATCTTGAGGAGATCCTCCGAAGCCGCGGGCCCTTCGGCCTGGATCAAAGCCGCCAAGCCTTCCACCGTCGGGCTCGCGAACAGCGCCCGCACCGGCAGGTCCACGAACAGCGTCTCGCGGATCTGCGAGACCACCTGCGTGGCGAGCAGCGAGTGCCCGCCGAGGTCGAAGAAGTTGTCGTGGACGCCTATGCGCTCGACCTGGAGCACCTCGCTCCAGATGCGGACCAACGCCTCTTCGGTCGGGTTCCGCGGCGCCACGAAGGTGTTCTCGGGGCCCCACTCGGGGGCCGGCAGCGCCTTGTGGTCGACCTTGCCGTTGGGGGTCAGTGGCAGGGCCGCCAGATAGACGAAGGCGGAGGGCACCATGTACTCGGGCAGCCGCTCCCGCAGGAAGGCGCGCAACTCCTCGACGGAGACGCCGCGGTCCGGCATCGGGACGACGTAGCCGGCCAGGCGCTTGTCACCCGGGCGGTCTTCCCGCACCTGGACGGCCGCCTCCAACACCCCCGGGTGCTGGTCGAGCACCGCCTCGATCTCTCCCAGCTCGATGCGCAGGCCGCGCAGCTTGACCTGGTTGTCGAGACGCCCGAGGAAGTCGAGGTCGCCGTCCGGCAGCCAGCGCACGAGGTCGCCCGTGCGGTAGAACCGTCCACCAGGCTCAGGGCTCCAGGGGTCGGGGAGGAACTTCTCGGCGGTCATGTCCGGCCGCCGCAGATAGCCGCGCGCGAGGCCCAGACCGGCGACGTACAGCTCGCCGGGAACTCCTACGGAGGACGGCTGCAGGTCGCGGTCGAGCACGTAGATGCGGGTGTTGTCGATCGCCCGGCCGATGGTCGGCAGGCCCACGGCCTCGCCGGGAGGCAGCGGCTTGACCTCGACCGCCGTCGAGGTGACGGTGTACTCCGCCGGGCCGTAATGGTTCATCAGCCGGAACGGCGTCCCCGGCGCCGGGCGGTGGTGCAGCCGGTCGCCGCCGATGATCAGCGCGCGTACCGCGAGGTCCGCGTCGGGCGGGACCCCCGCCTCCAGCACGCCTTCGGCGAGCGGCGTCATCAGGTAGGCGAGGGTGATCTCCTCGGTCTCCCACCAGCGGATCATCTCGCGCGCCGAGAGACGGGTCTCCTCGTCGGGGATGTGCAGGCTCGCGCCCGCGGTCAGGTACGGCCACAGCTCCCAGACCGCGGCGTCGAAGGCCGGGCTCGCCACCTGGGTGCCGCGGTCCTCATCGGTCACGCCGTAGAGGTCCTGGTGCCAGAGCACCAAGTTCATCAGACCCGTGTGCGGGATCTCGACCCCCTTGGGCTTGCCGGTCGAGCCCGAGGTGTAGACGACGTAAGCGAGGTGGTCCGGCGTCACACCGGTCGCGGGCGGCGCGCTCTCGTCGCCCTGGACCTCCGCCATGTCGTCCAGACAGATCACCGCGGCGCTGGACTCGGGGAGCTGCGCCAGGAGGCGGGTCTCGGTCAGCAGCACCGGCGCCCGCGCGTCCTCGAGCAGGAAGGCCAGCCGCTCCCGCGGATAGGTCGGATCGATCGATACGTAGGCGCCGCCCGCCTTGAGCACGGCGAGCAGCCCGACCACCCGCTCCAGGGTGCGGTCGGTGCAGGCCGCCACCAGCACCTCCGGCCCCACGCCCAGGGAGCGCAGGTGCCAGGCCAGACGGTTGGCGCGCGCCTCGAGGTCGCCATAGGTGAGGTTGTCCTGCAGCGAGGCCACGGCGGTCGCCCAGGGCCGGCGGCGGGCCTGCTCGGCCACCAGCTCGTGCACCAGGGGGTGCTGCGGACAGGGCTTGGAGGTGTCGTTCCACTGCTCCAGGATCTGCATCCGCTCGCCCTCGGTGAGCAGCGGCAGGTCCGACAGCCGCCGCTCCGGATCGGCAAGGCCCGCGAGCAGCGTCAGCAGGTGCCCGACGGTGCGCTCGACCGTCACGCCGTCGGACAGGTCGGTGTTGTACTCCAGCGACCCGGCCAGGGCACCGTCCTCTAAGCCCGCCAGGGCCAGGCTCAGGTCGAACTTCGCTGTCCGGCTTTCGTTCTCGAGCGGCGCGAGAGCCAACCCGGGGAGCGCGAGCGGCGCCATCGGGGCGTTCTGCAGCGCGAACGCCACCTGGAAGAGCGGCGAGCGCGAGAGGTCGCGGGCCGGCTGCAGCTCTTCGACCAGGCGCTCGAACGGCATGTCCTGATGGGCATAGGCGTCCAGGGCGACGGCACGGACCCGGGCGAGCAGCTGGCGGAACGCCGGGTCTCCCGACAGGTCGGTCCGCAGCACCAGGGCGTTGACGAAGAAGCCGATCACGCCTTCGACCTCGCGGCGGTTGCGGCCGGCGATCGGCGAGCCCACGACGAGGTCCCGCTGGCCGGAGTAGCGGCCCAGCAGCACCTGGAAGGCGGCGAGCAGGGTCATGAACAGCGTCACCCCCTCGCACCGGGAGAGCGCCGTCAGCGGCTCGGCGAGGTGGGCCGGCACGGTGAAGTGGCAGGCCGCGCCGTTGTAGGTCTGTACCGCCGGCCGCGGCCGGTCGGTCGGCAGGTCCAGGCTGCGCGGGGCGTCCCCGAGCTGCCAGCGCCAGTACGCGATCTCGGCCTCGAGGACGTCGCCGGCCAGCCATCGCCGCTGCCAGACCGCGAAGTCGGTGTACTGGATCGGCAGCTCGGGGAGCGGCGAAGGCTCGTGCCGCGAGAAGGCGTCGACGAGAGCGGCCAGCTCGCGCAGGAACACGCCGACCGACCAGCCGTCGGAGATGATGTGGTGCATGGTCACCAGGGCGGCATGGTCCGTCGCTCCCAGCCGCACCAGGACCAGCCGGACCAACGGGCCCGCCTCGAGGTCGAAGGGGCGCGCCGCCTCCGCGGCGGCGAGGCGCCGGACCTCCCGTTCGTGACGGCCGTGCTCATCCTCCGGCAGCCCCTCCAGGTCCACCACCGGCAGCGGCAGGCGCAGCTCGGCCGGGATCACCTGCACCGGCTGCCCATGCCGCGAGGCGAAGGTGGTGCGCAGCGACTCGTGCCGCCGGACCAGCTCGTCGAGGGACCGGGCCAGCAGGGCCGGATCCACCTCGCCGGTCAAGCGGACCGCGGCGGGGATGTTGTAGACCGCGCTGCCCGGCGCGAACTGGTCGAGGAACCAGAGCCGCTGCTGGGCGAACGAGAGCGGCAGGTCCATTCCAAATGAATCGCGCGGCACCCGCACCATGGGCGGAGCCTCGAGGCCGCGCTCGCTCCGGCGGGCCGCTTCGACGACCGCCGCCAGGTCGGCCACGGTCGGCGCCTCGAACAGCCGCTGCAACGGCAGCTCGACCCCGAACAGCTCGCGGATGCGGGAGACCACCTGCGTCGCCAGCAGCGAGTGGCCGCCGATCTCGAAGAAGTTGTCGCGCACCCCGACCCGGTCACGGCCGAGCACCTCGGCCCAGATCCCGGCCAGCAGGTCCTCGGCGGCGTTGCGCGGCGCCGACGTCTCCTCCTCCACCTCGGTCCTGTCCGGCGCCGGCAGGGCGCGGCGGTCGACCTTGCCGTTGGGCGTCACCGGCAACCCGGCAAGGAGCACGAAAAAGGCCGGCACCATGTAGCCCGGGAGCCGCTCGCGCAGGAACTGGCGCAGCTCGGCCGCGGCCGGGGCGGCGCCCGGGACGGGCACCGCGTAGCCGACCAGCTGCTTGTCGCCGGGCGTGTCCTCGCGCACCAGCACGACGGCCTCGCGCACCGCCGGATGCTGCGCCAGCACCGTCTCGATCTCGCCGAGCTCGATGCGCAGACCGCGCAGCTTCACCTGGTTGTCGAGCCGGCCGAGGAAGTCGAGGTCGCCGTCCGGCAGCCAGCGCACCAGGTCGGCGGTGCGGTAGAGGCGCGCGCCGGGCTCGCCGCGCTGGGCGGCGAACGGATCGGGGACGAACTTCTCGGCCGTCAGGTCCGGCCGGCCCGCGTAGCCGCGCGCCAGGCCGACGC
>JBKKAU010000304.1:0-2812 GCA_046714475.1 Thermoanaerobaculia bacterium | reverse complement strand
ACATGTACGGGATCACGGAGACCACGGTCCACGTCACCTGCCATCCGCTCTCCGCGGCCGAGCTAGCTGCGGCGAGCGTCATCGGCATGCCGATCCCGGACCTCCAGGTCCACCTCCTCGATACCGGGGGACGACCGGTGCCCGTGGGTGTGCCGGGCGAGATGTACGTCGGCGGCGCGGGAGTGGCCCGCGGTTATCTGAACCGGCCGGACCTCACGGCGGCGCGCTTCGTCCCCGACCCGTTCTCCGGCCGTCCCGGCGCGCGTCTCTACCGCTCCGGCGACCTGGCCCGGCGCCGCGCGACCGGCGTGCTGGAGTACCTGGGGCGCACCGACCACCAGGTCAAGATCCGCGGCTTCCGCATCGAGCTGGGGGAGATCGAGGTGGCGCTGGCCGCGCACCCGCGGGGGCGCGAAGCCGTGGTGCTGGCGCGGGAGGAGCAGCCGGGCGAGAAGCGACTGGTGGCCTACCTAACCTCCGATGTCGCCGCCGGCGCGCCGCTGGCGGTGCCCGAGGTCCGCGCCTTCCTGCGCGAGCGGCTCCCCGAGCCCATGGTCCCCGCGGCCTTCGTGGTCCTGCCGGCGCTCCCCTTGACCGCCAACGGCAAGGTGGACCGCCGCGCTCTGCCAGCCCCCGCCCAGGAACGGCCGGAGCTGGCGGGCGGCGTCGTGGTGCCGCGCAACGAGGTGGAGACGCGCCTCGCCGCCATTTGGGCCGAGGTGCTGCGGGTTTCCCGCATCGGCGTCCACGACAACTTCTTCGACCTGGGGGGAGATTCGATCCTCGTCATCCAGATCGTGGCGCGCGCCCGCCGTGCCGGCCTCCTGCTGGAGCCGCGTCACATCTTCGAACATCAGACCGTGGCCGAGCTGGCGGCCGTGGCCATGCCGGGCGAGGCCGGGCAGGCGGAGCAGGGCGTGGTCACCGGGCTGGTCCCGCTGACCCCGATCCAGCGCTGGTTCCTGGAGCACGAGTCGCCCGAGCCGCACCACTTCAACCAGGCGGTCCTCCTCGCCACCCGCGGGCCCTTGCGCGCCGCTCCCCTGGCCCGCGCCGTGGCCCGCCTGGTCGCCCACCACGACGCCCTGCGCCTCCGTCTGGAGCGTGGCGCCACAGGGTGGACGCAGCGCAACGCCGGATTGGAGGACCCCGCTCCCTTCATCGCGGTCGACCTCTCGGCCCTGCCTCCGGAGCGCCACACCGCTGCCGTCGAGAGCGGCGCCGCGACCGTCCAGACGAGCCTCGACCTCGCCCGCGGCCCCCTCGCCCGCTTCGTCGCCTTCGATTTGGGACCGCGCCCGGCGCGCCTGCTCGTCACCGTGCACCACCTCGCAGTTGACGGCGTCTCCTGGCGCATTCTGCTGGAGGATCTGGGCACGGCCTACGCCCAGGCGGAGAGCGGACAGGAGATCGAGCTTCCGCCCAAGAGCGCGCCGTTCCGCGACTGGGCCGAGCGCCTGGTCGGGCATGCCCGTTCGGCCGCCCTCGACGGCGAGTTGGAACACTGGCGGGGCCTCGCCCACGCCGCGGAGCTCCCGCGCCTAGTGCCGGAAGGGGGCCGCGAGAGCTGGGTCGGCTCGGCGCGCTCCCTCTCTCTCGCCCTCGACCCGGAGACGACCGCGGCCCTGCTGCGCGAGGTGCCGGAGGTCTACCGCACGCAGATCCAGGAGGCTTTGCTAGCCGCTCTCGCCCGCGCCTTCGCCGCCCGCACCGGCGTCCCGGCCCTGCTGGTCGACCTCGAGGGGCACGGCCGAGAGGAGTTCGGCGCCGGCCTCGACCTCTCCCGCACGGTAGGGTGGTTCACGGCCATCTACCCGGTCCTCCTGGAGTTGGAAGACCCGGCCGATCCGGGAGCCTGTCTGCGGGCCGCCAAGGAGCGGTTGCGCCGCGTGCCGGGACACGGTCTGGGCTGGGGGGCGCTGCGCTACCTGCGCGACGACGCGGACGCCGCCGGCCTGCGCGGCCTGCCGCGCGCCGAGGTGGTTTTCAACTACCTGGGGCAGCTCGATCAGGCGCTGCCCGCGGACACCCCGTTCACCCTGGCTCCCGAGGCCCGGGGGGCGCTGCAGAGCCTGCGCAATCGCCGCCCCTACCCCCTGGAAATCGCCGCGAACGTGGCCGGCGGCACCTTCCGCACCACCTGGACGTGGGGTGCGGACGTCCTGGCGTTCGCCACCGTCGAGGCGCTGGCGAACGCCTTCCTCGAGTCCCTGCGCGACGTGGTCGCCCACTGCCGCCTGCGGCAGGGGGTCGAGTACAGCGCCGCAGACTTTCCCGACGTGGACCTGACGGAGGAGCAGCTCGCCCGGGCGCTCGCCGAGATCGACCTGGACTGAACCGATATGAGCAAGAAGACCGTCGACGCGATCTACCCGCTCTCCGCCCAGCAGCAGGGCATGCTGTTCGAGACGCTGGCCACCCCCGGATCGGGGATCCACGTCGAGCAGCTCACCTGCGAGCTGGAGGGGGAACTGGACCTGCCCGCTTTCGAGAGGGCCTGGGGGCTCCTCCTGGAGCGCCACTCCATCCTGCGTACCGGGTTCGTCTGGCAGGACCAGCCGCAGCCGCTCCAACTGGTGGCGCGGGAGGTGCCCATGCCCCTGCGGCAGGAGGACTGGCGGGACGTCCCCGTCGGCGAGCGAGGCGAGCGGCTCCGCGCCTTCTTGGAGGCCGACCGCCGGGAGGGGTTCCGGCTCGCCCGCCCGCCACTTATGCGCCTGGCCCTCCTGCGCACCAGCGAGGACGACCATACGCTGGCCTGGACGCACCACCACATCCTGATGGACGGCTGGTGCCGGCCTGTGCTGCTGCG
>JBKKAU010000303.1:0-5727 GCA_046714475.1 Thermoanaerobaculia bacterium | reverse complement strand
CCGCAGGCGCGCGCCGCCCGCTGGAGCCCTTCGCCTCGCTGGGGTCTGGCGGCCGCGGCACTCCTCGCCGTCGCCCTTCTCCCGGCAGGCTACGGATTCCGCGAGGTCCAACGCCTGCGCGCGGATCTCTCCGTGGCCCGCGAGTCCCTGGCTCGCAGCGAGGCGACGAAGGTGAGCCCGGAACGAGTGACCGCTCTCGAGGGCGAGCTCCAGTCGACCCGGCGGGAGCTCACGGCCGAGGCCGAGAAACGCGAAGCCCTCTCCCGGGAGATCGCCGCCGACCGGCAGCCGCAGACCAACCTACCCGTCCTGGCTCTGACGCCGGTGCGCAGCGCCCCGGATGGCGGCCCGGTGCGCTCCCTCACACTCCCCAAGGAGCCCGGCTGGGTGGCTCTCTGGATCGAGCCCGACGAGGACTATCCCGCCTATCGGGCCACGCTTCGGAACGCGCAGGGCGCAGTCGTCCTCCGGGTGCCGAGCCTCGCTCTCAACGACCTCGGCGCCCTTCTCGTCACCGTCCACTCGACGTCCCTGGCCTCCGGCGCCTACCGGCTCGACCTCGAAGGCCTCCCCCGGACCGGCGCGCCGGTCGCGCTCTCCCGGTTCCCTATGCGGGTCGTCTCCCGCGGCTGATCTCCGTTTCGCCTCGAAATTTTTTGAAATCGAGAGGCTCCTCCTCTCACATCCCTGTCGACGGCGCGCTGCGGCGCTCGCAGCCGCCGATCGCGACGAGAAAAGGGAGGAATCCGCCATGTCCGCCACCGTTGATACGAACGGCTATTCCGCGCAACACGCGGCTTACCCAGACGGTTATTTCATCCAGACCGGGCCCACGACGTGGAGAGAGCACGGCAAGCTCCACGACTTCGAGTTCAACGAGATCGGCCGGGATGAATGGTCGGTCTACCTGGACGATCCGTCGCGCAAGGTCTCGATCCAGATCGACCTCCACCGGAGAAAGATCCGCTACAGCGATCCGGAGACTCCCTGGCAAGATCGACATGACGTGTCCTGGGCTGCGCCGGTGGTTGGCTGGCTCGTCGGTCACGCCGCATTTCATGCAAATGGCGCGGTCTGCTCGTATCTCGAAACTGGCACGAAGGCATGGAGTGAGCTGAATGCGAATGGCGAAAGGGTCTTCGAATTCGTGGAGTCGGGCCGGAATGACTGGTCGGTCTACTTGAATGACGCGTCGCGCAATGTGTCGATCCAGATCGACCTCCATCGCAGGAAGATCCGCTATAGCGATCCGGAAACACCCTGGCGGGATCAATACGACCTATCGAGCGCGAGATCGATCGTTGGCTGGACGGTCGGAACGGTCGTCTTTCCCAATGGCAGTGGGGGACACGCCGCTTACGTTCAGACCCACGCGAAGAAATGGGAAGAGAGAAGCGCAGAGGCGGAAGGGCCGAAGTTCGATTTCGACGAGACCGGGCGTGACGACTGGTCGGTCTCCTTGACAGACCCTTCGCGCAACGTGTCCATCCAGCTCGATCTCTGGCGGAACAAGATCCGCTACAGCGACCCGACGACACCCTGGCGCGATCAGTACGACATCTTGTGGGGGGCGCGCCCTTATGATGGGCAGATCCAGCCGGACTCCCCAGCCGAAGATCCCACTCCGATGCTGGTGCGGGCCGTGGCGCCGGCGGTTCTTCGATCGCCCTCGCCGCGATTGACCTCACCAGGATTCATCATCAGGAACGAAACGATCTGGCCGGTTCAAATCTCCTTGAATCAGGTGGGGCCCCTCTACTTTGGCGTCATCGAGCCGGGCGAGTATTTCGTCCGGAACACGGGGGCCGTCTGGTTCACGGTCCGAGCGTCGCTCTTCCTCGATGAAAGAAGTCGAATTACGCCCCAAGATGCGATTCTGCCGGTCGCTGCTATCGTCGGCACCGTAGCGCTGGCGGCTCTCACCGCGGGTTCGGCCGCTTTTGCGGGAGGTCCTGCCCTGGCTGCCGCGGGAGCAGCCGGTGTATCGGGTGTAACCGGTTTGAGCTCCGCAGCCGCATTGGCGACGGCGACGGCAGCATCGTCTCTGGTGGGCGCGGGATTCTCTGCGAGTGCCGCTCTCGTCATCGGCGGCGCCGTTGTTGGAGGCGCTGGGTCAGCTCTGACTGCCACAGTCACAGCCGCCCTCAACGACATCTTCCGGAAAGAGAACATCTCCGACAGCAGGGCGGGTGTCTACGCCGGGCCGCCCTGGCCTTTCCGTCGGTCTGTGACGCCTTGGCGGGTGACGGGCGGGCCGACCCTCCGTCAGATGGCAGGAAGGAATCAGGTGGAACCGGTTGGAGGAGCCTTGCGGATCGAAAGATAAAGGTATTCCCGGCTTCCACGGCCGGCGGGGAAGGCCCCGCCGGCCGTGTTCTTTCGATCGAGCTACTCGACGCCCGCGGGGGAAGGGGAATCTTCCGCCGTCCAGGAGCCAGTCCCCTCCGACAAGTACGTGCACACGATCACGTTCGTAGGACCCGGATACAAAGTAATCCGATACGTCTTACCGTCGCTGATCGTTTCCTGGGCCTCGGCACGATAGGTTCCGTCAGGATAACTCCCACAGCCGTCACAGGTGACCTTCGCCTGATTGTGGCCTTCCGTGCCGCTGATCGTGATCTTGTGGCCAACCACCTCCCGGGACGGCGGCACGACTTTCGTGATCGTCCAGGGGTTCCTAGTAAAATCATCCATGGGGCCTCCTTTTCGAGGGGAAGGTTCCCTTCGACTCTACCGCCAATCCCCCTGAAGCACGAAGGCTCCCCAGTAGAAGGGATCGCGGAAGCGGTGCTCGGCGGCGAGCGCCAGCTGGGCTTTCCGGAGGGCCGCCGCCGGCCGCAGGCCTTCGATCCAGAGCCCGCGATAGAAGGTCTCCATCAGAAGGGCCGTGGCCCGGTCGTCGATCCACCAGAGGCTCGCGACCACCCGGGGTGCTCCGGCGTAGAGAAACCCGCGGGTCAAACCGAGGAGCCCTTCGCCGCGGATCTCCTTGCCGAGGGCGGTCTGGCAACCCGAAAGGACGACGAGATCGGCGGCCAGGTCCAGGTCGTAAAGATCGCGCAGACCGACGAATCCCTCTTGCGTCTGGCCGGCGGCATCGAGGCGCGAGAGGACGAGCCCGGACAGGTCCGGCCGCGTTGCATCGAAGATCCCATGAGTGGCGAAATGGACGTACCGATAATCCCGGAGCCGGCCAGAGAGTGCCGCGCCCCGGCTGGCCGCGAAGTCGAGCTCGGTGACGACGTCGCCCGGCGGTGAAAGCGCGGCGATCGCCTGGGCTTCCCGCCGGGAGAAGCGGAGGCGGCCGAGGCGGGCCGGCTCCTGCGGCGCGCCGCCGCGGTCGGCACTGCCTGCGACATCGGAAGTTTCCGGCCGGCGGCCCTCGGCAATCCGGGGATCGTCGCGATTGAACACCGGGTCGGCGAAGACGATCGCCAGACGGGGCGCCGGCGCCCGGTGGGCCAGCTCCCGCCGCTGTGCCGCGAGGACCGAGGCGGACGGGAGCACGATCACTTCGTGGCGGCGCAGGAGCGGCATCCCGGCGAGGGGGAGCGCGTCGAACGGAACGTAGTGCAAGGCGCCGTCGGCGACCACGGCGAGGCGCTGGTCGCGAAGCTCGCCGGCGATCGGGCCGAGGAGCATCCGGGCGAGGTCTTCCCCGATCCGGACGCGGCTCGGGTCGCCGGGACTGGGCGGCGCGCTCACGGCTTCATGGAACGCGCGGGCGGCGCGTTCGATCTCCTCCCTCGGCGGAAGGACAAAGGCGCGAAGCGACGCACCGCTGGCCATCCCGCTTGTTACCCAAAGGTAACTCCGTTCGCGGCCCAAGGCATATTCGAGCAGCAGGGTGCCGGGGTCCAGCAGAGTTTGGATCTCCCGCAGACCGGTGGCTTCCGGCCGGATGAGCTCCGCATACCGCGGGTTCTGCTTTCGGAGCTCGGCATCGACCGTGTCGAGCTCCGCGGTGACCTGCTCGATCTCGATCTCGAGGGCCTTGACCTCGGGACGGTCGGCCTGGCCGCGGCCGAGGAGGCTCTGGCGCCGTTCCGCCTTGAGGGAGAGGCGACGCTCGAGCTCCCGCTGCCGCGCCGCCAGCGCCGGATCGACGCCTTTGCGGATCTCCGGGCCGCTCTCGCGCAGGAAGTCGAGAAGCGTACGGGCGCGAGCCCGCTCGCTCGCCTCGAAAGCCGCGGCGGCGAATCCCTGTCCCGGACGTGCGGCGTCGGAGCGCATCAGGATGTCGATCTGCAACTCGTAGGTTTCCTGGCGGAATCCGAGAAAAGAGGTCCGGAGATCGGGATTGGTCAAACCCGTGCGGAGCGATTCGAGCGCGGTCACCGCCGCTTCGGCGTCGCGCCGTGCCGCCTCGAGCTTGCCCGTGTCTCGCAGCGCGCGAGCCCGCGCCGTCAGAGCCGCGACCTCGCCGCTGCGGTCCCCCGAGGCATGAGCGAGGGAAAGAGCTTGTTCGAGGAGCGGAAGGGCCTCGGTCGGTCGCCCGGACGCCAGGACGGCTTCTCCCTTCCGCCGTAAAGTGACGCCTTCGTTGTAGCGGTCACCGGTCTGGCGATGGAGATCGAGAGCCCGGTCGAGCTCGGTGATGGCGTCCTCGGAGCGACCGCCGGCGGACCAGGCCTCCCCGAGAAAGCTTCGCGAGAGGCCCTCGTTGCGCCGGTCCGAGGTGACTCGGGCAAGCTCGAGGGCCTGCTGGTGAAAAGGGACCGCCTTGTCCGCAGCACCGGATCGGGTTTCGAGCCAGCCGAGGCCGTTGAGAGTCACGATCTCGCCGCGCCGATCCTCGACGGCCCGCCGGAGGTCGAGCGCCTGCGTGAGATAGATCCGTGCCCGCTCCGCCTCGCCCAGCAAGGAGTAGGCGACACCGAGATTGTTCAATACCGCTCCCTCCTGGCGCCGGTCGTCGAGGGTGGCGAGGATGTCCAGCGCCTCGCGGTATTGGCGGAGGGCGCTTCCGACCTCCCCGAGGCTGCGGAACAGCACGGCGAGGTTGTTGAGCGCCTGCGCTTCGCCGGAGCGGTCGCCGATCGCCCGGCGGATCTCCAGCGCCTGCCGATAGCTCGTTTCGGAGAGCTGCGGCTCGCCCAGACTGTAGTAGGCGAAGCCGAAATTGTTGAGCACCGCGGCCTCTTCCCGGGCTTCCCCGAGCCGGCGGAACAGCGCCAGGGGCTCGCTATAGCAGTCGAGCGCCGCCCGCAGCTCACCGCGGGCGTGGAGGATGAGACACTGAT
This sequence comes from Thermoanaerobaculia bacterium, assembly GCA_046714475.1. Lineage (GTDB taxonomy): Bacteria > Acidobacteriota > Thermoanaerobaculia > Multivoradales > UBA5704 > DASPJI01. Next base: position 481 of record JBKKAU010000303.1, on the reverse strand, counting down.
TGCCGCGCAGGTCCGCCTCGCCGAAAACATCCCCGAGGGTACGGGCGAGATCGAGTCCGCGGGCCAGGGCGATGTCGGCCGCGGGGAGGTCGCCCAACTCCCAGAGGGTGAGCCCGAGGTCGTTCCAGGCCCGCATTTCCCGCCGAGCCAGGCCGAGCGCCTGCCATTGCGCGGCCGCCTCTCGGTAGAGATCGACCGCCTGCCCTCTCCGTCCTACCTGGCGCGACAGGGCCGCCAGGGCCGTCGTGGCCTCGGCCTCTCCGCGCCCGTCGCCGGCGCTGTGGAAGTGCGCCCGGGCCTCCTGAAACGCCGTGAGGGCTTGCTCGGTGCTCTCCGGGCTGCCCGTGTCGCGCCGTGCCAGGAGGCCTCCCCCCTTCGTTACCGCCGCCAGGGCGGCGGCGCGCTCCCGCTCGGCGGACGTGGTCTCGGAAAGCTCGTCGAGACGGATCTCGTAGCTCCCGGCCCCGACCCTCTTCTTCTC
>JBKKAU010000302.1:0-2636 GCA_046714475.1 Thermoanaerobaculia bacterium | reverse complement strand
CGCGCGCCGTCCACAGCGCGCGGGCCTTGAAGTCGGCGCGGTCGTAGACCGGGGCGTGGAGGCGGACGACGCGCAGCCGGCCGGCGCCGACCGTCTCCTCTTCCTCGGAGCCGGCGGTGGAGGAGAGCCCGCCGAGGACCACGTCCTCGCCGGCCGCCGCCCGTTGCCGGGCGAAGAGCAGGCTGTACTGGCCGACCGCGCCGAAGTCGGGCGGCAGCCAGTCGCAGAGATAGACGAGCTTCTTCACGACCGGCTCAACGCTCGGTCAACATCTCCTCCAGGTAGCCGCTCACGGCCTCGCGCTCGCGGCTCCCGAAGTACCAGTCGATGGTGCGCTGCAGCCCGTCCATGAACTTCATCCGCGGTTCCCAGCCGAGGAGCCGGCGGGCGAGCTGGTTGCTCGCCACCCGGTTCAGCGGACCGGTCGGCATGTGGGGGAGGAGCTTGACGTCGGCCTGGTGGCCGGTGTAGCGCAGCACCTCGCGCACAGCGTCGATCACCCGGGTGCGCTCCTCGGTGCCGAGGTTGACGGCGGTGCCGTCGTCGATCTTCTCGGCCGCCAGCGCCATGCCGCTCACGATGTCGCCGACGTAGGTCCAGTTGCGGATCTGGGTGCCGTCGCCCCAGACCTCGAAGGGATCCTGGCGCACGAAGGCGCGGGCGATCATGGCGATGACCGCGTGGTTCTCGACGCCGCGCTCGCCGTAGACGGTGAAGAAGCGGCAGGAGGCCGACTTGAAGCCGAAGTCCTTGTGGTAGGCCTGGAGCGTCATCTCGGTCATCAGCTTGGCCCAGCCGTACATGTTGTCAGCCTCGTAGGGCGGCCCCACCATCTCCTCGGTGAGGTACAGCTCCTGGGTGACGTCCCCTTGCAGGTAGTTCGGGTAGACGCAGCCCGAGGAGGCGAAGACGAGCTTCTCGACCCCGGCCTCGTAGGCGGCCTTGACCAGCATGCCGTCCATGGCGATGTTCTGGGCGCAGGCGGCCTGGTGGAGGTCGACGAAGCCGCGCCCGCCGTGGATCGCGGCGAGGTGAAAGACCACGTCCATGCCCTCGACCGCCGTCTGGGCCACGCCCGGGGTGAGGAGGTCCGCCTCCTGGAGCTCGACCCGCCCCGCGTCCAGGTGGCCCTGGATGTTCTTCAGATGGCCGCTCGACAGGTCGTCGACGACGCGGATGTTGCGGGCCCCCTTCTCCACCAGGAGGTCGATCAGGTGGGAGCTGATGAACGAGGCGCCGCCGGTGACCAGAACTCTTTTTTGTTGCCAATCCACGCGTTGATCTCCATCGCCCGGCCGCGGGCGAGCCGAAAGTCTGATGTGCCGGATTTGAATATAGTCTAACGCGAATCCCGCCAAGCGCGGCGCCAACCCGCGGCAAGAAGCGCCAGGGACGACGCCAGGGTCGCCAGCCAGACCGCCAGCACCGGGGCGCCCCGGCCCCCCAGGCGCTCGGCAAAGACCGGTCCCCAGAAGTTGGGGACGTAGCGCCGCCCCATGAGGGCGATGGGCTCTTCGCAACCCCGCGGCGCCCGCGGCGGCAGGTCCACGGCCCACCGTCCCAGGTTCTCCAGGCGGCGGCCGAGCTGCCCGTCCCGCAGGCCGAGCCGGAACGGGGCGTCGGAGCGGCCCTCGCAGGACGCCTGGTAGACCTCCAGGTGATAGGTGGCGAACACCGAAGCTCCCTGGAGGACGACGCTCGCCACCGCCACCGCCAGGACCAGCGCCCGGCCGCGCCCCTCCCAGAGCCGGCGGGCTCCCAGGGTGACGGGGAGGGCGAGCAGCGACAGGATGTGGCATTGATAGCGGGTACCCCAGGCGCCGCCGCCGGTATAGGAGTCGTGCCAGCTCGAGAAGAAGAGCAGGCAGGAGGACAGCGCCGCCAGCAGGCCCGCGGCGTACCAGCGGTCCTGCCGCCACAGCGCCTTCACGCCCGGCAGCGCGAAGAGCAGGGCCGGCGAGAGTACCAGGAGGCCGACCCCGGGCCCGAGCAGCAGAGAGAAGAAGATGGCGGGGGACCGCGCGTCCAGGGAGAGCTTGGTGAAGTGGCCGAGGCGGTCGTAGCCGATGGTGAAGGGCTCGCCGAAGCGGGCGTCGTTGTAGAGCAGGGAGACCGACAATACGGCCAGGACCGCGACGCCCGAGACGGCCAGCAGCCGCAGCCGCTCCGGCCAACTCCGCCGGGCGCTCCAGAGGACCGCGGGCACGCACAGCAGGGCGAAGACCGACACCGGCCGGGTGAGGAGGCAGACGCCGGCGAAGAGGCCTGCCGCCAGTGCATTGAGGAGCCGGCCGTCGTGGCGCAGCCGCACCGCGAACAGCAGGGAGGCGGCCAGGCAGAGACCCACCAGCGACTCCTCCTGCCCCTGGCCCGAGTAGTGGAAGACCAGGGTGCCGAGGGACATCAGGGTGGCTCCCGCCAGCGGCCAGGGCCGGGGGAGCCCCCAGGCGGCCAGCAGCCGGAGCATGGCGTACCACCAGGCCACGCCGATCAGGGGGAGCAGGCCCAGGCCGATGGGCAGCCAGGCGACGCGCTCGCGCAGCGCGGCGGGGCCGAAACGCTCCAGGGCGGCTCCGGCGGCGTCGAAGGCGACGAAGACCAGGCTCTCGCCGACGCCGTAAGGGGCGACCCAGCGC
>JBKKAU010000301.1:0-13427 GCA_046714475.1 Thermoanaerobaculia bacterium | reverse complement strand
ATTCAATACCCTCCCGATGCGCCCCCCTCGCCCCCTGTTCAGCACGCTCGCGCTCGCGGCCTTCGCGCTGTCCCTGGCCGTCTCGGTCCCGTTCGTGCTCGGCAAGTCGGCGCGGCGGGTCTTGACGGCGGCGCGCCATGCCGGCGACGACGTGTCCGCGGCGCGGGTGCGGTCCTTCGGCGCGCCCTATGTTGACGCCGTCGAGGCGATCCGGCGGACGGTCCCGCCGGAGGGCGTCTACGCCCTCATCGACGGCGAACGGCAGGTCGAGGGGAGCCAGCTCTGGGTGCGCCATGACCTGGCCCCCCGCAAGGCCGTCTACCTGGGCAAGCTCCACGAGTTGGGCAACCCGCGGCGCATCCGCAACCGGCTGCCCGGCCGGGCACGCTGGGTGGTGATCGCCTACGCGGACCGCCCGCCGGAGCTGATCGGACGGTCCCGCTTCCTGGACGACCTCGAACGGCGCCATGGCCGCTGAACCGCTCGCCAGCCTGGGGGCGATCCTGCTCTTCGCCGTCGCCGGCCTCGGCCTCACCGGGCTGCTCCCCGGGCTGCGCCGGACTCCCCTCCCCCGCCGGCTCGGCTACGCCTATCTGCTGGGGGTCGCCTGGACGGCCGGCCTCCTCTATGCGCTGTCGCATCTCTTCGACGTGCCGCTGCGCGCCCCGGCGGTGCTCGCGGTCGCGCTGATCCCGGTCCTGGCGCTGCCCGTCCAGCTCCGCCGCCGGCGCGTCTCCCTCCCCCCATGGAAGCTGCGGCGGGATTGGCGAAGCCTGCTTGGGCTGGGAGCGCTCGCGGTGGGAGCGGCGGTGTCGGTGGGGGCCGTCGCCGATGCCATGACCGAGCCGGTGCGCGACTGGGACGGCCGCATGACCTGGAGCGCCCAGGCCCGCTATGTCCGGGCCGAAGGCACCGTCGACGCCGGCGCCCTGCTGCGCGGCAAGTGGTACATCTCCCACCCGCAGTACCCGCTGCTCCTGCCGGTCGCCCAGGTCGCCGTCCTGGAGGCGTTCGGGGCGGACGAAGACGAGCAGCCGTTCCGCGCCGCCTACGCCGCCTTCCTCCCCGCCCTGCTCCTGGTGCTCTACGACGGCGCGCGGCGCTGGGCGGGGCGTGCCCCGGCGGCGCTCGCGACCCTCGCCATGGCCGCCGTCCCCTTCTTCGCCTTCGGCGGCGAGGGGGGCGCGATCAGCGCCTACAGCGACCTGCCGCTCGCCGGCTTCTACGGCGCCGGTCTGATCCTGCTGCTGCGTGCCCGTCCCCGGCTCTCGGACGGCATCGCCGCCGCGCTGTTGCTCGGCGCCGCTGTGCTGACCAAGAACGAGGGGACGCCGCTCGCGCTGCTGGCCCTGGCGGTGGGGGGACTGGCGCTCGGTCTGCGGCGGCGCCGTGGGAGGATCTGGAAGCGACAGGCCGTGAAGCTCGCCGTTGCCGCGGCCGGCGTGGCGCTCGCCCTGTCGCTGCTCGCGTCCTGGCGCGAGCAGGTGCCCAACCGGCAGGACGAGAACTACGCCGAGTTCGTCGACCTGAGCGACTTCTGGCCGGGGGTGGTGACGCGGATCCCCTCGGTGGGACCGGTGATGCTGCGCCAGATGTTCACCTGGGAGCATTGGGCCGCCTTCTGGTGGGCCGCCCCGCTGGTCCTCGTCGCCGGCTGGCGAGGCTGGCTCGGCCGGCGGCGCGCGGTCTCGCTACCCCTGCTGCTAGCCCTGGCCGGCCCTCTCGCCATCGCCTGGGGGGCCTACGCGGTCCACTGGTACCCGGAAGACCTCGCCCGCGTCACCTGGAACCGCCTGTTGATGCAGGGCTCGGCGCCGCTCTTCCTGCTCCTGGCCCTGGCACTGAGGAACGTTCTTCAGAAAGCGTCGTTATCGAGGCCGCCACAGAAGTTGCCGCCCGCATTGCGGTAGGTCTCCGTGACGCCGGTCTCGGTGTTGGTCAGGGTGATCGCGTACTCCAGGTCCGAGAGCGCCCCCCAGAAGAACAGCAGCCGGTCGCCGAAGTCGAGCGCCTTCACCACCAGCTCGATATTGGCCGGATCGCCGATGGAGAAACCCCCCGACTCCTTGCTGAGCTGGGCCGGCCGGCCGCGGCCGGTCTCGCCGTTGAAGTAGTTGCGCCAGTCGACCTCGACACGGTACCGCCGGTCGTGGAGACAGAGCGTATCCGCGTCCGCCACGCAGGTTCCCGCCTTGCCCTGCCGCGCCGCCAGCCGGTCCGCCGCGCCCGAGGGGAAGGCGGCCTGATCGATCCCGCCACAGTTGTTCGGGCCGTTCTGATAGCGCTTGACCTCGCCCGAGCGGGTGTCGGTCACGGTCAGCGTAAACCCCAGGTCGGTGAGCTGGCCGTAGAACACCTTGACCACGTCCCCGAAGTCGAGAACCTTGACGATCAGCTCGTAGTTGGACGCGTCATAGAAGTAGAAGAACCCGGTCGAGTCGGTGGCCGGCACGGCGCGGCCCGCACCGGCCTCGCCGTTGTACTGGTTGATCCAGGAGACCTCGACGCGGAACCGGCCGTCGAGCAGGCACAGGGCCTGCGGGCCGGCCGCGCAGGGCCGCGGAGGATCGAGGAACTGGCGGATCGACGGATAGGTGGCGGCGAAGGCGCCGTCCACCGCCGCCTTCTCAAAGCTGCAGTTGTCCGTGGAGCCGCAGCCGCCGACGAGTTGCCCCACCACCTCGCCGCCGGCGAGCACGGCCGGCGCGCCGGAGCTCCCCCCTTCCGTCCCCCCCCGGAGCGGTGCCGAGTAGAGGTAGTTCGGCCGCGGCCGGTTGCGGCAGGCGCCCAGAAAATCCTCGACCTGGGTCGCCGAATAGCTCAGCGGCCGGCCGCCCGCGTGCGACAGCCGGTAAATCACCGTCCCTCCCGAGATCGGGGCGGCCCGCCAGCCGAGGAAGACGCGCCCCGGCGGTACGCGCGACAGCCGCAGCAGCGTGAAGTCGCTCGATTCGCCGGTCGCGAGCAGCGTCGATCCCTGGCTGCGCGGCACCTGGGAGAGCCGGGGCGCCGCAGCTCCACAGGATTCCGTGAAATAATCCCAGAACGCCTCCAGGCTTGCCGCCTCCTCGGGCGTCGAGATGCAGTGATGAGCAGTCAGCAGGTAAGGGATCTCGGTAGCGGGGTCGGTGTCGTTGAGCAGGCCGCCGGTACAGAGAAAGCCGCTGCCGTTGTCGACGTACTGCAGGCGGGCGATGGCGCGGCGCAGAGCGTCGATCCCGCCGAGCTCGTCGCCGGCGCAGCTTGCGTCCACCTCGCAGGGGATGGCCTTGTCCGCGGCCTCGGGGACCGCGAGGATCTCGAGCACGCGGTCGAGGGTGAAGCCGAAGCCGGTCCCGCTGTCCTCATCGCTCCCGCCGGTGGTCCCCGCGGGCAGCTCGACGTCGATCCGCGCCGCCTCCCCCGCCACGCTGGGCGTCCAGAGACCGCCGTCGGGGCCCACGAGCTCCGGCCCGAACGGGCCCGCGACCTCGCCGTCGCCATGCACCCAGAGACGCGTCCCCGCCGGCAGCCGGACGCCGGCCAGGTGGAGCCGCAACCGGTACGCCCCCTCGACCTGGACCTCCGCGCCCCAGGCGGTCCGGCCGAAGGCGGTCTCGGCCAGCACGCCGCCCGCGTGCTCTCCAGGCCGGCCTGGAGGGGAGGCGTCCAGGTCCACCCGCCGGGGGTCGGGCAGGAGGCGGACGAAGCCGTTGCGCACCGGCAGGCGGCCGGCCTCGTTCCAGGCCTTGACCGCCCGGATCTCCGCGGGCACGGACTCGGCCGCGGCTGGCAGCACGGCGGCCGGCGCGGCCCCGAATCTCTCGGCCAGCCGGGGGGGAGGCGAGACCTTTGCAAGGACTGCTGTTGGAGGTGTAGGGATCAGCGGCCCGACCCGCTGGCCGTGCGCCGCGACAGCAAGTACAAGGGTGAGTGTGATAGTGAAATATACAAATTTCATCCAGCGCTTTACTCCCTTTGGGGAGTATAGACGTTGGCCGGTTTAAGATACGTTGCTTTGGCGCGGGCCCGCTCGACGGCCCGCCATGGAGAGGGATGTCTCATGACGACAAATACCGCGCAGCATGACTGGGCTCGTGCGGCGCTGGAAAGCCTTGATGACGCCGTTCTGATCGTCGACACCCGCGGCGCCGTCGCGTTCATCAACCCCGCGGCTGAACGGCTCACCGGCCGTCGCGGCGGGGCTGTCCTCGGCCTCCCGCTGGGCGAGGCCCTCCCCCTCCGCGACGAGACAGGCCGCCCTTTCGACCTGGCCGCCGGGGCCGGCGCTCCACGGCGGGCGCTGCTGACCCTGGCCGACGGCGGCGAGCAACCGCTCGACGTCACCGTCTCGGCGCTCCAGGACGGGGCGGAAGGCCGGATCCTGGTACTGCGGGACGCCACCGACCCCGCGCGCTCGGAGCGCGCCCTGCGCGACAGCCAGGAGCGCTACCGGGTCTTCATCGCCCAGAGCTCCCAGGGGATCTGGCGCTATGAGCTGGAGGAGCCCGTCCAGGTGGACCTCCCGGAAGACCGGCAGATCGACCTCTTCTACAAGTCCGGGTTCTTCGCCGAGTGCAATGAGGGCATGGCGCGGATGTATGGCCTGGAGACCCCCGAGGAGCTGCTGGGGGTCCGCCTCGGCGACCTCCTGCCCCGCTCGGACCCGCACAACGTCGAATACCTGCGCTCCTTCATCCGCTCCGGCTACCACCTGAGCGGAGCGGAGTCCCACGAGGTCGACAAAGAGGGCAATCCCAAATACTTCCTGAACAACCTGATGGGGGTCGTCGAGGATGGCCTTCTGGTCCGCGTCTGGGGGACCCAGCTCGACATCACCGACCGCAAACAGCTGGAGGAGGAGCTGCGCCGCCGCGCCGAAGAGCTGGTGGCCGCCGACCGCCGCAAGGACCAGTTCCTCGCCATGCTGGCCCACGAGCTGCGCAACCCGCTGGCGCCGATCCGCAACTCGGTCGAGCTGATGCGCCAGGCCGAGAACCTCGACCCCTCTTTCCAGGCTTCGCGCGAGATGGTCGAGCGCCAGGTCAAGCACCTCGCGCGCCTGGTCGACGACCTGCTCGACGTCTCCCGGATCACCCACGGCAACATCCGCCTGCGCAAGGAGACCCTGGACCTGGGGACGATCCTGGAGCGCGCCGTCGACGCCAACCGGCCGCTGATCGAGGCGCGCAACCATACGCTGGCGGTTCAGCTGCCGTCCGAGCCGGTACGCATGGAGGCCGACCCGACGCGCCTCGAGCAGGTGTTCTCAAACCTCCTCAACAACGCCGCCAAGTACACCATGCCGGGCGGCCGCATCCTGCTCGCGGCGGACCTCGAAGGCGACGAGGCCGTGGTGCGGGTGCGCGACACCGGCATCGGCGTGCCGCCCGACGTCCTCGGCCGCGTCTTCGAGCCCTTCGTCCAGTCGGACGGGTCGCTCGCCCGCTCCGAGGGCGGGCTCGGCATCGGCCTCACCCTGGTGCGCAGCCTGGGCGAGATGCACGGCGGCCACGTCGAGGCCCACAGCCCCGGCCTGGGCCAGGGCAGCGAGTTCCTGGTCCGCCTGCCCGCCCGGGCGGCGATCCCGTCGGAATGGCCGGGAGCGGAGCCCGAGGCGGAGCCGCTGGCGGCCGGCCGCGGCGTGCGCGTGCTGGTGGTCGAGGACAACGTCGACGCCGCCGAGAGCCTGGCGGCGCTGCTCCGCCTCTGGCATCACGACGTCCATGTCGTGCACGACGGCCTGGAGGCGATCGAGGCGGCGCGGCGGCAACAGCCCGAGGTGGTGCTGCTCGACATCGGCCTGCCCGGTCTCGACGGCTATCAGGTGGCGCGGAAGCTGCGCGACGAGGTGGGGCTCGAAAACGCGCTGCTGATCGCCATGACCGGCTACGGCCAGCCTGAAGACCGCCGCCGCTCGCGCGAAGCCGGCATCCAGCACCATTTCGTCAAGCCCGTCGAGCCCGATGTGCTGAGGAACCTCCTCACCAGCTTTACGACGCCGGTCGGGGCGTAGGGCGCTTCTCCAGCCTTGGCTGGCCTTGTTTCTCGGAGGGGGGCCGCTCCCCTCCGAGAAACGATACCCTTCCTGACAGGGCAGCCTCCGCCCTCCCCTGTTAGACTCTGCCCCGGCCTGAATGACCATGAAGAAGGACATCGCAACCGCCGAAGAGATCGTCGCCGCGACGCGGGGGTGGATCGAGAAGGCCGTCATCGGCCTGGACCTCTGCCCGTTCGCCAAGGCCGTATACATCCAGAAGCAGATCCGCTACGCCATCAGCCAGGCGGAGACCCCCGAAGCCCTCCTGGCCGACCTCGTCGACGAGCTGCGAACCCTGGCGGCGGCCGATCCCGGCGCGATCGAGACCACGCTGCTGATCCACCCCTGGGTCTTCGCCGAGTTCCTCGACTACAACGACTTCCTCGACGTCGCCGACGAGGCCGTCGCGGAGCTGGAGCTTGTCGGAGAGATCCAGGTCGCCAGCTTCCATCCGCTCTACCGGTTCGAGGGCACCGAACCGGACGACATCACCAACTACACCAACCGCTCGCCGTACCCGATGCTCCATCTGCTGCGCGAGGCGAGCATCGAGAGCGCGGTGGCGGCCTTTCCGGATACCGCCCGGATCTACGAAAAGAACATGGAAACCTTACGCCGTCTCGGCCACAAGGGCTGGAGGCGCCTGGGGCTCCGCGCCCTGTCCTAGACATGGCCCTCACCTCAACCATCTACAACCTCGAAATCGAGCTGGCCGACGTCGACCGCGGGGTCTACGAGACGCTGGACCTGCGGGTCGCGCAGCACCCCTCCGAGACCGCCGAGTACATGCTGACGCGGGTGCTGGCCTACTGCCTCCAATACCAGGAGGGGATCCGCTTCGCGGAAGGCGGCATCTCCTCCGGGGACGAGCCCGCGGTCTCGGTCCGCGACCTCACCGGCCGCATGACCGCCTGGATCGAGGTCGGGATGCCGGACGCCGACCGGCTCCACCGCGGCAGCAAGCTCGCCGGCCAGGTCGCCGTCTATACCCACCGGGACGCCGGCCAGGTCCTGCGGCAGCTCGCCGGCCAGAAGATCCACCGCGCTTCCGAGATCCCGGTCTACGCCTTCGACCGCCGCTTCATCGAAGAGGTGGGGAGGCTCGTCGAGCGGCGGACGAAGCTCTCCCTTTCGGTCTCGGACGGCCAGCTCTATCTGGAGATCGGCGGGCGGACGTTCAGCAGCGCGGTCGAGGAGCACCGGATCGGGTAGCTCACCGGGGCGACTTTGCCTGCTGTGCCACAATGTGGCACACTCCTTTCTGGAGATAACCGATGCGCGAGAGCATCTCGATCAGCTTGCCTGAGGACCTCAAAGCCGAGCTTGACCGCCTTACCCATGAGGAGGGTGTCTCGCGCAGTGACCTCGTGCGCGAGGCCGTGCGCGAATATCTCTTCATCCGCCGTTTCCGCGCGCTACGCCAAGAGCTCATGCCCTATGCGGAAGCTCAGGGTATTTACACCGACGAGGACGTTTTCGGCATCGTCTCGTGAGGCTCGTCCTTGACACGAACGTGCTCATCGCCGCGTTCGTCGCCCGAGGGATCTGTCACGAGTTGCTTGAGCATTGCGAACGGCACCATCACTTGGTAGGGTCGGAGCACATCCTGCAGGAGTTCGAGAACAAGCTACTCACCAAGTTCAAGGTTCCACCTCCCAGAGCCGCCGAGGCTGTCAGGTTGTTGCGTTCACGGTTGGAGGTCGTCGAGCCTGCAGCACTATCGGACCCTATCTGTCGAGACTCTGATGACGATTGGATTTTGGCGACAGCCGTGGCAGGTGGCTGCGCGTGTATCGTGACCGGAGACGGGGATCTGCTGGTGCTGGAGGAGTACCAGGGCATCCGTATCCTCGCTCCGGGTGCATTCTGGAGCTATGAATCCAGGACCCAGAACCCTGCCTGATCACCTCGGATCGCATACGGTGTTGCCACTCATCGAGCTGCGCGGCCTCACCAAGACCTATGAGGAGGGGAGCCGCAGCCGGGTCATCCTGCGCGACGCCACCGCCTCTATCGGCCGCGGCGAGCTGGTGGTCCTGGTCGGTCGGAGCGGATCGGGCAAGTCGACGCTGCTCAACCTGCTGAGCGGCATCGACCTCCCCAGCTCCGGGGAGGTGGCGATCGATGGCGTCGAGCTGTCGCGCCTCAGCGAGCACGAGCGGACTCTGTTCCGGCGCGACCACATCGGCTTCGTCTTCCAGTTCTTCAACCTCATCCCGACCCTCACCGTCGAAGAGAACCTGCTGCTGCCCCTGGAGCTCAAGGGCAAGGTGAGCCCGGCGCAACGGCGCCAGGCGCTCGACCTGCTGGCCGAGGTCGGGCTCGCCGACCGGGCCGCGAGCTTCCCCGACCGCCTGTCGGGCGGCGAGCAGCAACGGGTGGCGGTCGCCCGCGCCATCGCCCACGACCCGCTGCTCGTCCTCGCCGCCGAGCCGACGGGCAACCTGGACCTCGAGACCGGCCTTCAAGTGCTGGAGATCCTCGACCGCCTGACGCGCCAGGCGGGCAAGACCATGGTCATGGTGACGCACAGCCGCGAGGTTGTGGGGATCGCCGACCGCGTGCTCCGCATCGAGGAGGGACGGCTGGTGGAGCGCACGGTCGAGGAGAGCCGTTGAGCCCGCTGCTCTGGCGCTCCAGCCTCCGCTACCTCCTCCGGCACCCCTGGCAGATCGGCCTCGCCGTGCTCGGGGTGGCCCTGGGCGTGGCGGTGGTGGTCTCGATCGACCTTGCCAATGCCAGCGCGCGCCGCGCCTTCACCCTGTCGACCGAGGCGGTCACCGGCAAGGCGACCCACCAGGTGGTCGGCGGCCCCGGCGGGCTCCCGGACGCGGCCTTCCAGAGGCTCCGCGTCGCGGCCGGCGTCGATCAGGCGGCGCCGGTCGTCGAAGAGTACGTGATCCTCTCGAACCCGGACGGCTCCCGCGGCCGGACGCTCCACCTCCTCGGCGTCGATCCCTTCTCGGAGCGCCCTTTCCGCTCCTACGTCGCCTTCGGGTCCGTGGAAACGCGCGGCGCCGTCGAAGTCGGGCCGCTGCTGACCCGTCCCGGGGCCGGGGTGCTCTCGGCGGAGACGGCGGCCGAGATGGGACTGAAGCCTGGGGGCTCGTTCCGCATCCGCACGGGCGGCACGGAGCGGACGGTGGAGCTGGCCGGGCTCTTGGAGCCGGCCGACCCGGACACGCGCCGCGCCCTCGCCGACCTGCTTCTCACCGACATCGCCACTGCGCAGGAGCTGCTCGGCCGGGTGGGGCGGCTCGACCGGATCGACCTGATCGTCCCTGAGGGCGAGGCCGGAGAGGCGCTCCTGGCGCGCGCCGCGGCCGCCCTGCCGCGCGGCTCGCAGATCCTCCGCGCCGCCGCGCGCACCCGCCAGACCGAGGAGATGACCCGCTCCTTCCGGCTCAACCTCACCGCCCTGTCGCTACTGGCGCTGATCTGCGGCATCTTCCTGATCTACAACACCATGACCTTCTCGGTGGTGCAGCGCCGCACGCTGCTGGGAACCCTGCGGGCGCTCGGCGTGTCGCGCCGCGAGGTCTTTACGCTGGTGCTGTCCGAGGCCACGGCCGTCGGGATCGTCGGGACAGCGATCGGTCTCGGGACCGGCGTGCTGCTCGGCCGCGGGCTCGTGCGGCTGGTCACCCAGACCATCAACGACCTCTATTTCGTGGTCTCGGTGCGCGACCTGGCCCTGCCGCCGGCGACCTTCGCCAAGGGGGCGCTGATCGGGATCGGAGCCACGGTCCTCGCCGCCCTGGCGCCGGCGATCGAAGCGACTCTGGCGCCGCCGCGCGCCGTGCTCCTCCGCTCGTCGCTGGAGGCGCGGCTCCGCAAGGCGCTGCCGCGCGTCACCGCCCTCGGGTTGGGGCTGCTGCTCCTCGGCGGCCTGCTCCTCGCGATCCCGCGCGGCGGGCTTGTCGTGAGCTTCGGCGGCCTGTTCGGGATCATCCTCGGTTTCTCGCTGCTGGCGCCGGGCGCCACGGTCGTTTTCATGAATCTGCTCCGCCGGCCGATGGGGGCTCTTTTCGGCATCCTGGGGCGCATGGCGGCTGGCGGCGTGGTCGCTTCGCTGTCGCGTACCGCGGTGGCGATCGCGGCCCTGGTGATCGCGGTCTCGGTGACGGTCGGCGTCGGGGTGATGGTCGACAGTTTCCGGCGCACGGTCGTCCGCTGGCTCGAGATGTCGCTGCAGGCCGACATCTATGTCGGCGCGCCCAGCCGCGCCGGCGGGTTCAGCGGCTCGCCGATGGACCCGGACCTCGCCCGCCGGGCCGCGACGGTGCCGGGAGTCGAGCGCCTCCACCTGCTGCGCCGTATCGAGGTCCCCTCCGCCGACCCCGCCGACCCCATCGGGGGCCCGGTCCGGCTGATCGTGCTGGGGACCGACGCCCGAGGGCTCGACTCCTTCGAGCTGATGGAGGGAAACCCGCGCGAGGCCTGGCCGGCCTTCCTGCGCGGCGAGGCTGTGCTCGTCTCCGAGCCCTTCGCCCGGCGCCGCGGCGTCGGCGTGGGCTCGACGCTGCGCCTGCGGACCCTCCTCGGCGACCGGTCGTTCCCGGTGGCCGGCATCTATTTCGACTATGCCTCGGACCAGGGGCTCGTCCTGATGAGCCGGCCGCTCTACCTGCGCCTCTTCCGCGATCCGGCGATCTCCGGCTTCTCGATCGAGCTGGCGGCGGGGGCGGACCTGGACGCCACGGTCCGCGGCCTGCGCGCCGCGCTCACCGGCGAGGCCGTGTCGATCCAGTCGAACGTCGCCTTGAAGCGGATCTCGATGGAGATCTTCGATCGGACGTTCCGCATCACCGGCGTGCTGCAGTTGCTCGCCGGCCTGGTCGCCGCGATCGGCGTGCTGTCGGCGCTGATGGCCCTGCAGCTCGAGCGGGCGCGCGAGCTCGGCGTGCTGCGCGCCAACGGGCTCACGCCGCGGCAGGTCTGGAAGCTGGTGACCTCGCAGACGGGGCTGATGGGGCTCACCGCGGGCCTGCTCTCGATCCCGGTCGGGCTGGTCCTGTCGCTGATCATGATCTTCGTCATCAACCGCCGCTCTTTCGGCTGGACGGTGCGGATGGAGGTCGCGCCCGAGGTCCTCCTCCAGGCCCTGGGGCTGGCGCTGGCCTCGGCCCTGGTCGCCGGGCTCTACCCCGCCTGGAAGATGGCGCGCACCTCGCCCGCCGAGGCGTTGCGGGAGGAGTGAGCGTGCGCCGCCTGATCCCGGTCCTCCTGCTGCTCACGGCGATCGGCGCCGCGGTCTGGCTCCTGGCGCGGCCGGAGCGCCGCGGCGAGCCTTCGGCGTCGCTTTCGGTGGCGGGGGCGCTCCGCGGCGGGGACGAGAGTGGCTACGCCCGGGCGGTCGAGCCGCGCGACTTCAGCTTTCCGGCCGATCATGGTCCCCATCCCAGGTTCCGTACCGAATGGTGGTATTACACCGGGAACCTCGCCACTCGAGAAGGCCGCCGCTTCGGGTTCCAGCTCACCTTCTTCCGCTCGGCCCTGGCGCCTTCGGCGCCGGAGCGCCGTTCGGCTTGGGCGACCCGGCAGGCTTGGCTCGCGCACTTTACGGTGACCGACGTCGAGGGAGAGCGCTTCCGCTCGTTCGAGCGCTGGAGCCGGGATGCCCTGGGGCTTGCCGGAGTGCGGACGGAGCCTTTCCGCGTCTGGCTTAGAGATTGGTCGTCGCAAGCGGCGGGCCCTCCGGCTCAGGGCACGCCGCCGATGCGTCTGCGCGCCGCCCAGGAGGGGATCGCGATCGACCTGCTCCTCCAGCCGGGCAAGCCGCCGGTGCTCCAGGGAGAGAGGGGGCTGAGCCGCAAGAGCGCCGAGCCTGGAAACGCTTCCTATTACTACTCGCTCACCCGCATGCCCGCGGCCGGCACGGTGCGTCTGGACGGCGAGAGCTTCGCGGTGACCGGCCTCGCCTGGATGGACCGCGAGTGGAGCACCAGCTCGCTCGGCGAGGACCAGGTGGGCTGGGACTGGTTCGCGCTGCAGCTCGACGACGGCTCCGAGGTCATGCTCTACCGCCTGCGCCGCGCCGACGGCAGCGCCGATCCGGCGAGCAGCGGCACCGCGATCGCGCCGGACGGCGCCTCGCGCCACCTCGCCCGCACCGACTTCGACTTGGAAGACCTGGACTTCTGGGAGAGCCCTAACAGCAACGCCCGCTACCCCGCCCGCTGGCGCGTGCGCGTGCCGGCCGAGGGGCTGGAACTCGAGGTCACACCTCTCCTGGCAGACCAGGAGCTGGACGTCTCGTTCCGCTACTGGGAAGGAGCGGTCAGAATCGAGGGGAGCCGCCGCGGCCGGCCGGTCCGGGGGCGGGGGTACGTGGAGATGACGGGGTATGAGGAGTCCTCGGCTCCCTAGGAGCTCATCTCGATACTCCTCGAATCTACGGCACCGGCGGCACCCTAGGGGCGGCGCTCAGGCTGGGGATGAAGATCCCTGGAGGGACGTGACGGAGCAGCTCTTCGGTGCAGGTCCCCACCATCGTGGCCTCCAGGTCCCGGCGGTAGGCGACCGAGCCCTCCGTCTCTTCGAGCGGACCGGCGAAGAGCGGCTCCTCGGGGTAAAGCCGCCCCAAGGTCCGGAAGAAGGCGTCGGGCAGCAGGAAGGGCCCGAGGCTCACCGAGTGCAGGCTCTCGGCCCGCACGTGCGCGAAGATCTGCTCGAAGAGGCGCCGGTACCGGTCGCGGAAATCCTCGGTATAGATCAACGGATCGAAACGCAGGCCGAGCTTCCAGCCGCGCTCCTGGAGCCGCTCCATAGCCCGGATGCGGCGGTCGACCGAAGGCGTCAGATGCTCCAGGGCCTCCTGCACCTCGGCCGGCGTGAAGCTGAAGGCGACGACGACGTTGGGCACCGCCTTCCCCGCCAGCAGCGACTTGACCTGCGTGCTCTTGGTGCGCAGCTCCAGCCACGCCTGCGGGAACCTGGCGAAAAAGGGGACGAACGTGGCGGCGAAGCGGGTCACCGGCTCCAGCGCCAGGCTGTCGCAATCGTAGCCGGAGAAGAAGTAGAGCGGCTCGCCCTGGGCGGCGCGGATGCGCTCCTCGATCTCCCACTGGAAGTCCTCGTAGTTGACGAAGACCACGTAGTGCGCCGAGCGGAACATCCCCTGCAGGAAGCAGTACCGGCAGTCGTAGATGCAGTTCAGCATGTGGGTGAAGTAGAGGTTGCGGGCGCCGCCGATGCCGTAGCCCTCCGGGGTGTCGTGCACGAAGTTCCTGTGCTTCCTGGCCAGGATCAGCGACGGCCGGCGCTTCTGCAGCCTGAAGCTCTGGGCACGGCGGTTGAACACCTCGCCGTAGCGCGAGCAGGGGACCACCTCGGCGTCGGGGAAGCGGCCCTGGATCTGCAGCGTCCGGGGGTGGTTCAGGATCTCTTCTTCGACGTAGATCATCGG
>JBKKAU010000300.1:0-4386 GCA_046714475.1 Thermoanaerobaculia bacterium | reverse complement strand
GACGAGGCCGAAGTCCGCCCCGGGACGGACCGTGGAGGCAAGCGCCTCGACACCCCGGTCCTCCGGCAACAGCGTCACCGCCCGGCCGGCCAGCAGCGGCACCCACAGGCTGGTGACCGTCAGGTCGAACGCCAGCGACGAGTGGACCGGCGCCCCCTGGCCCTCCCCTGCGTCATAGGCCTGGAGCGCCCAGTCGAGATACCGGGCCAGCGCCCGGTGCTGCACCATGACTCCCTTGGGGCGGCCCGTAGAGCCGGAGGTGTAGATGGAATAGGCGAGGTTGTCCGGGCCGACGCCGCTTTCGAGCCGTCCGACACCGCCTTGCGCTGACGCCTCCTCTCCGTCCAGGCAGACCACCCGCGCGGCGTGTCCGGGCACACGGTCACGCAGCTCTTCCTGGGTGAGGAGAACTGGGGCGCAGGAGTCCTCTACCATGAAAAGCAGCCGCTCCGGCGGGTAGCCCGGGTCGAGCGGCACGTACGCGCCTCCCGCCTTGAGGACGCCCAACAGGCCTACGACGAGGTCGAGCGTCCGCTGCAGGAAGATGCCCACCGGTACTTCGGGTCCGACCCCCAGACGCCGCAGGTGGTGCGCCAACCGGTTGGCCCGGTGGTCGAGCCCGCCGTAGCTCAGGTGGGCGTCGCCGCAGAGCCAGGCGATCGCATCGGGAGCACGGTCCACCTGCTCCTCGATGAGCTGGTGGAGGCAGAGAGGCGAACCGGTCGCCGCCGTGTCGTTCCACTCGACGCAGAGCTGATGGCGCTCGCCTGCGGCGAGGAGCGGCAGGTCCGAAAGCCGGCGCGCCGGGTCCGCGACAGCGCCCCGCAGAAGAGTCGTGAGGTGGCCCAGCAGGCGGTGCATCCGCGGCGGATCGAAGAGCTCCGTGCTGTACTCGAGAGAGCCGGCGAGCCCGGCCTCCGACTCGACCAGGGTGAGGGTGAGGTCGAACTTGGCCGTGCCGTTGGCGGGAGTACGCACGGAGACCTCGAGGTTCGGCAGCTCGAGCCCGGTGCGCGGCGCGTTCTGGAGGACCAGCATCACCTGGAACAGCGGTGAGCGGCTGAGGTCACGTTCGGGCACCAGTTCCTCGACCAGACGATCGAACGGCAGGTCCTGGTGCGCGTAGGCGCCCAGTGAGGCCGCGCGCAGACGGCCCAGGAGCGCGCCGAAACCCGGGTCGCCCGACAGGTCGGCGCGCAGCACCAGGGTATTGACGAAGAAGCCGATCAGCCCTTCGGTCTCCTTGTGGTTGCGGCCGGCGATGGGCGAGCCCACCAGGACATCGCTCTGCCCGGTATAGCGGCCGAGGAGGGCGCCAAAGCCGGCGAGCAGGGCCATGAAGAGCGTCGTTCCCTCGCGGCGGCTGAGGACCGTGAGCGCGTCCACCAGAGGGCGCGGAAAGGTCACGCCGAGGGCGGCGCCGCGGAAGCTCTGGATCGCCGGCCGTGGCCGGTCGGTGGGCAGCTCGAGGCTGAGCGGGGAGCCGGCGAGCTGCTCTTTCCAGTAGGCGACCTCGGCCTCCAGGATTTCGCCGGAAAGCCATTGCCGCTGCCACCAGGCGAAGTCGGCATACTGCACCGGGAGCTCCGGCAGCGGCGACTCCTCGCCCCGGGAGAAGGCGGTCCACAGGGCGGACAGCTCGCGGATGAGGACTCCCATGGACCAACCATCGGAGATGATGTGGTGCATGGCGAGAAGCAGGTCGTACGCCTCGCGCTCGAGGCGCAGCAGCTTCACCCGCAGCAGCGGCCCGCAAGCGAGATCGAACGGCTGCCGCGCCTCCCGGCCGGCCAGTTGCTCCGCTTCGGCCTCGCGCGCCGCCGCGGGCAGGCTCGCCAGGTCGATCACCGCCAGGACGAGGCGCAGCTCCGGCGAGACGGACTGGAAAGCCCGCCCTCCCGTGGCGCCGAAGCTGGTGCGCAGGCTCTCATGGCGCCGGACCAGCTCGTTGAAGACCCGCTCGAGGAGGGCCGGCTCGACCGGGCCGACCAGCCGTACCGACGTTGCGAGGTTATAGGCCGCGTCCGGGTTGAGCTGGTCGAAGAACCACAGCCGTTGCTGGGCGAAGGAGAGCGGCAGCTCGCGGTCCCGCGTCACGGGTACGATCGGCGGTGCGCCTCCGCTCCGTCCTTGCGCGCGCGCCGTCCTCACCTCCCTGGCGAGGGCGGGCACGGTGGTGGCCTCGAACAACCGGTGCAGCGGAAGCTCGACCTCGAACGCCTCCCGGATCCGCGACAGGACCTGGGTGGCGAGGAGCGAGTGACCGCCGGCTTCGAAGAAGTCGTCGCCCAAGCCGAGTCGGTCGGTGCCGAGCACCTCGGCCCAGATACCGGCCAGCATCTCCTCGATCAGGTCGCCGCCGTCCCCGAGAGGGAGCGCTACCGGCTGTGGCCCATCCGCCGTCATCCCGACGAGCGCCTGGCGGTCCACTTTGCCGGTGGCGGTCAGCGGCAAGGTCTCGAAGAAGAGGATGGCCGACGGCACCATGTAGTCCGGCAACGCGCCGCGCAGCGCGTCGCGCAACGTGGCGGCCGGCGGTGCCGGCTCGCCCTCCGGCACCACACAGGCGACCAGGCGCCGGTCACCCGCCTTGGCCTCGCGCACCACCACGGCAGCCTCGCGCACGCTCGGCTGCCGCCGGAGCGCCTCCTCGATCTCTCCGAGCTCGATCCGGAAGCCGCGCACCTTCACCTGGTGGTCCATGCGGCCGAGATACTCGATGCGGCCGTCGGCCCGCAGGCGCACGAGGTCGCCGGTGCGGTAGAGGCGCGACCCGGAGCGGCCGCTCACGGCATCGGGCACGAACCGCTCGGCGGTGAGGTCGGGCCGGTGCAGGTAACCGCGGGCGAGGCCGGCGCCGCCGAGGCAGAGCTCGCCGCGGACCCCGAGGGGAACGGGCCGGGCGGCGCGGTCCAGTACATAAGCGCGGGTGCCGGCGATCGGCCGGCCGATGGCAGGGGCCTGGGGATCGTCCGGCGGCACCGGCTCGAAGGTAGCGTAGACGGTCGCCTCGGTAGGTCCGTAGATGTTGCAGACTCTCTCTACCGTGGCTTGTCCGTAGAGGTCCGCGGCCAGGCCGCCCGGCAGCGCCTCGCCCGCCAGGGCGACGGTGCGGACCGACCCGGGGAGAGCCCGCAGGCGCAGCAGCTCGGCCATGACGGAGGGCGGCGTGCTGACCAGGGTTACACGTTCGGCCCCCGCCAGGCCGGCGAGGTCCAGGGCGTTGTCGACCAGGACCGCCGTGCCGCCGCGGGCGAGCGGCGTGAAGAGCTCGAAGACCGAGACGTCGAAGCTGACCGAGGTCGAGGCCAGCATGCCGGCGTGCTCCGCCTCGGTAAAAGCCTCCAAGGCCCAGCGTACAAGCGCCGCGGTGCCGCCGTGGCGGACCGCCACCCCTTTGGGACGGCCGGTCGAACCCGAGGTGTAGATGACGTAGGCGAGGCTGTCCGGCAGCGCGCGATGGGTGGCCGGGGGCGGTACCGCCAGGCGTCGGACGGCGGCGGCGCGGTCCGCGTCGAGACAGACGACGCGGCTCCCGCCCGCGACGGCCGCGATCCGTTCCCGCGTCGGTGCGTGGAGCAGGACCACGGGCGCCCCGGCATCCTGCAGCATGGCGGTGAGGCGTGCGTCCGGGTAGGTAGGGTCCAGGGGCACATAGGCGCCGCCCGCCTTGAGGACGGCGAGCAGCCCGACGATCAGGTCCACGGACCGTTCCAGGGCGACGCCGACCAGTGTATCCGGCGCCACGCCCAGCGACTGGAGGTGCCGGGCCCAGCGGTTCGCCTGCTCGTCGAGCCGGCGGTAGGTCAGGGCCGCCCCCTCGCTCGTCACGGCGACCACGTCCGGAGTGCGTTGCGCCTGGGCCTCGAACAGCTCGTGCAGACAGACCTCGCCAGTGGCCACGGGCGCTGTGTCGTTCCACTCGACGAGGACCTGATGGGACTCGGCCGCCGTCCAGAGAGGGATCGCCCCCACGGCGCGGTCCGGGTCGCCAGTCATCGCCGCCAGGAGAGTCTCGAAGCGGGTCGCCAGACGCCGGATCGCCGGCGGCTCGAAGAGGCCGCGCCGGTAGCGCCAGGAGACCTCGATGCCGTCCGGCATCTCCCACACGTTCAGCGTTAGGTCGAACAGCTCCGTGCCGCCGTCGCGCTGCAAGACCTCGCTACGGAGCCCGCCCATCTCCAGCGCCGGCCGGGGGGCGTTCTGGAAGACGAACAGGACCTGGAACAGGGGCGTGTGGCTGCGCGACCGCTCCGGCCGCAGCTCGGCGACCAGCAGGTCGAATGGAAGATCCTGATGGCTATAGGCGGCCACCGTGGTATCGCGAACCTGCTCCAGCAGCTCGCGGAACGTCGTCTCACCGTGCAGGCGTGTCCGCAGCACGAG
>JBKKAU010000299.1:0-3322 GCA_046714475.1 Thermoanaerobaculia bacterium | reverse complement strand
CCGCCGGCCGGGCCTCTGCCTGAACGGCCACCGCTTCGAGGTCGAGGTGGCGTGGCACGACCCGTTCCACGGCACCTCCGGCATCGCCACCGGCATGCCGCTGACCCGGGACAGCGGCTACTTCTGGTTCTTCGGCGAGGACAACCTGGAACTCGTGGTCAAGATCCTCGACGGCCGGAGCTACAACGGCAAGTTCTGGGTGTTCTACGGCGCGTTGACCAATGTCGAGTACACGGTCCGGGTGCGCCACGTCGAGTCCGGAGCCGAGCGCATCTATCACAACCCGCCGTTCCAGTTCCGGAGCCGGTCGGACATCGACGCCTTCACGATCACGGAGTGAACGACGATGACTCGTAAGCTCGCCCTCTTTCTGGTTCTGCTCACCACCGCCGTGACGGCGCGCGCCGCCGTGGAGATGGGAGACATCGCCCAGGTGGACGAAGTCCCGAGCTGCATGGACGAGGTGCCGGACGTCGCTCCCCTGGTCGACGGCGGCTTCGTCGCCGTCTGGATGGCGAGCGTAGGGGACCAGCCTTTCGGCCGGACCCAGCTCCTGGGGCGGCTCCTGGACCGGGACGGCCGGCCCCGTGGCCCGGCGCTCCGCATCGACGCCGGCAACGCGGCGCCCTGGGAGCCCGCCGTCGCCACGGATATCGCCGGCAACTTCATGGTGATCTGGACCGAGCAGGGCACGGGCGCCATCCGGGGCCGGGTCTTCTCCTCTTCCGGAACACCTCTGGGGACCGAGCTCGTCATCGCATCGCCGGCCCCGTATACCTATGGCACCCACCTCGTCGCGGAGCAGGACGGCGGCTTCACGGTGGTATGGCAGAGCGCGCTCACGCTCCTGCGGCGGCGCTACACCGCCGAAGGGGAGCCGCTCGGCCTGGCCGAGACGCTCACGCAGTCCCCGGCCCATATATCCACCGACGCGGCCGCGCACGGCCACAGCGGGACCGTCGTGGTCTGGATGGAGCGGGACGCCCAGATCCGGGGAGGGATCTTCCGGCCCGGGAGCTCCCCCGTCATTTTCCCCATCCATACTTATACACGGGAGGCCTTGAGCCGTTTCTGGTTCCAGGGTCCCGTCTTCGCCGTCGCGAGCCGCGCGGACGGCACCTTTCTCGTGGCTTGGCGGGATGTCGTCCCGAACACCCGGCCCGCGGTCTTCGTGCGGTCCTTCAACGGCGCGGGCCAGCCTCTCGGGCCGGCCGTCCGGGCCGATAACGCGACGGATCTCCACATCACCGATCTCTGGGGCCTAGACGCCACCGTGGACTCCGCGGGGAACTTCGTGGTCGGCTGGCATGACGGCTCGCTTCCGGGGTCCACACGGCAGACGCTCTACGTCCGTACGTTCGGCCCGGACGGCACGCCTCGCGGACCGGCGGTCGAGGCGGCCGGGGCCCAGTCCCGGGAAGCCGGCTTACCGGCGCTCGTTGGCGGCCGGGAGGGGAGGACCCTGCTGCTCTGGCAGGACGGCCGTCGCTTCGACTCGATCACTCTGCCCCTCTACGCCTGCTTCAGCAGGGGCATCTACGCCCGGCCCCTCTTCACGTCCTGCGCCGGAGGGGAGAGCCTCTGCCTCCAGGACGGACGGTTCCAGGTACGGGTCACCTGGAATCTGCCGGACGGCCAGACCGGCCAGGGGCAGCCGATCGCCCTCACCCGCGAGTCCGGCACCTTCTGGTTCTTTGGCGCCAACAACGTCGAGCTGGCGGTCAAGATCCTCGACGGCAGGGCCGAGAACGGCCACTTCTGGGTCTTCTACGGCTCGCTCTCGGACGTCGGCTATACGATCACCATCGACGACACCGTGACCGGGGCCACCAGGACCTACGTCAACCCGCACTCGACGCTCGCCAGCCGCTCGGACATCACCGCCTTCCCCGCCGCTCCGGCGGCCGGCAGCGAGAGTGTGGTGGCGGCCTCCTCCCCCTCCCACCTGCCCCCGAGCGACAGCGCCGGGCCATGCAACGACCCCTTTCCGATCGACGTCCGCCGGCCGGGCCTCTGCCTGAACGGCCACCGCTTCGAGGTCGAGGTGGCGTGGCACGACCCGTTCCACGGCACCTCCGGCATCGCCACCGGCGTGCCGCTGACCCAGGACAGCGGCTACTTCTGGTTCTTCGGGGAGGACAACCTGGAGCTCGTGGTCAAGGTGCTCGACGGTCGGAGCTACAACGGCAAGTTCTGGGTCTTCTACGGCGCGTTGACCAACGTCGAGTACACGGTCCGGGTGCGCCACGCCGCCTCAGGGGCCGAGCGCGTCTACCACAACCCGCCGTTTCAGTTCCGGAGCCGTTCGGACATTGACGCCTTCGTCATCGAGGAGTGACCAGGGGCGAAGTGTCGTAGCGGGCCAGGAGGTCGGCCGCGTCGTCGTAGAGGGCGATGGCGCGGCCGAGGTCTTCGTCCGGAAAGCCGCCGCAGCGCACGGCGATCGTTCCGATGCCGATCTTGCCCGCCGCCTCGACGTCGTAGGGCGTGTCCCCCAGCATGACCGCCTCTCCGGCCGGGAGCCCCAGGCGGTCCAGGGCGGCCTGGACGATGTCGGGGTCGGGCTTGGAGCTCTCGGCGTCGCCCTTGGAGGCGGCGTCTTCCAGGAGGTCCGCGACGCCGGCGATGTCGAGCAGCGCCTTCATCTGGTCGGGCTCGGAGGAGGTGGCGACGACCAGCGTCAAACCGTCCTCCTTCATCCTTTCGAGCAGCTCGCGGACCCGGGGGAACGGCTTCAAGGTCGGAAGCCGCTCCTTGAAGAGCTCGTCGTGCCGCTCGGCGATCGGCTTCCCGCGCTCGCTGTCCTTCTCGATTCCGACCGCCGCCGGGAGCAGGTTGTCCCCGCCCATGCCGATCAGACGCCGGATCTTTTCGGCGGGGACGTCGAAGCCGTGCTCGGCCAGGGCCGTCACCCAGGCCTCGACGTGGGCCTCGTTGCTGTCGACCAGGGTGCCGTCGATGTCGAGGATGACGCCGCGGTAGCTCATGCCTCCTCAGGAGGCAATAGCTGTACCAGCCCAGTCTCTGGGCCGCAGGAACTCCTCGTAGAGCCGGGCCTCCGGGCTCCCCGGCTCGGGGCGCCAGTTGTACTGCCAGCGCACCAGGGGGGGCAGCGACATCAGGATGGACTCGGTCCGGCCGCCGGTCTGGAGGCCGAAGAGGGTGCCGCGGTCGTAGACCAGGTTGAACTCGACATAGCGGCCGCGCCGGTAGAGCTGAAACGCGCGCTCCCGCTCACCGTATTCAAGGCCCTGGCGTCGCTCAACGATTGGCAGGTAGGCCGCCAGGAACGAGTCCCCCACCGACTGCATCATGGCCAGGC
>JBKKAU010000298.1:0-1856 GCA_046714475.1 Thermoanaerobaculia bacterium | reverse complement strand
GTCCCGCTCCGTCAGCAGCCCCACGTCCGGCCCCCCGGCTGAAAAACCGATGATCTCAGGCACGTTCCCCACCGGGGTCGCGACCACCGGCGTACCGCAGGCCAGGGCTTCGAGTACCACGTTGGGGCAGCCTTCGTGGGCGCTCGCCAGCACGAAGAGGTCGGCGGCGCTGTACCAGGCGGCGAGCTCGTCGCGCGAGCGCGGCCCGGCGAAGATCGCCCGGTAGGGGATGTCGAGCCGGGTGGCCAGGGCCCGCAGCTCCTCCTCCATCGCCCCCTCCGGCCCGGCCCCGCCCACCATGGCGAAGCGGATGCCGGGGAACCGGGGGGCGAGCGCCGCCACCGCTTCGAGCACCAGGTGGAACCCCTTGCGCGGCGCCAGCGTGCCGACCGAGACCAGCAGCGGCCCGTCGTCCGGCAGCCCGAGGAGATGCCGGGCCTCGGCGCGGGGGAGGGGCCGGAACTGGTCGGGGTCGATGCCGTTCTCGATCACCCGCACCCGCTCGGGAGAGAGCCCCAGTCCGATCGCGTCCTGCCGCAGAGCCCCGGAGACGGCGATCACCCGGTCGGCCCGGCGCAGCGTGAAGCGGAGCTGCGGCCGGCGCAGCCGGAAGGGGACCAGCAGCGGCAGCATGCCGCGCAGGGTGATCACCACCGGCACCCGGAAGACCTTCCCCAGCAGCACCGCCGCCAGCCCTTCGGGGTAGACGAAGTGGGCGTCGATCACCTCGAACGGGAACCGGCGGCGCAGGCGCAGCAGCACCGGCAGCAGCGAGAGGAAGAGGAACAGCCCGTCCAGGCACTTGGCGATCCCCGGCACCGAGAAGAACCGCGGGTGGAGCACCTCGACGCCGTCCTGCGTCTCGCGCGCCGGGACCCGGGGCCGCAACCCCGGGCGGAGGCCGGAGACGAACGGAAACCAGGGGGTCGGGGCGACCACCCGGACCTCGAGGTCCGCCGGCAGCGCCCGCATGCGCTCGCGCACGAACACGCCGTGGACCGGCTGCGCGGCGTTGGGGAACACCGTGGAGAGGAGCAGCACCCGGGTGCGCTTCTCAGAGGCCGACCGCATCCGCCACCTCCAGCGCCGGCTCGGCCCGGGGAGCCCGGGCCACGGCCCGCCCCCAGACCTCCAGCATCAACAGCGTCCAGATCGCCCAGCCCGCCTCCAACCGGCGCGCCTCGTGGTCGGCCAGCAGCCGCTCCATCGCCCCGCGCTCGAAGAGGTCGCGCGCCAGGGAGTCGGACCCCAGCAGCAGGTCGCGGGACAGGCCGCGCAGGTCTTCGCGCAGCCAGCGCGAGACCGGCGGCGCGAAGCCGCGCTTGGGACGCGACAGGATCTCGGCCGGCAGATGGCGCGCCGCCACCTCGCGCAGCAGCACCTTGGTCCGGCCGTTCGCGAGCTTGAGGCGGGAAGGCACCCGCGCCGCGAACTCGATCAAACGGTGGTCGAGCAGCGGGCAGCGCACCTCCAGGCTGTGCGCCATGCTCATGCGATCGACCTTGACCAGGCAGTCGTCGGTCAGCCAGGTCTTGAAGTCCAGATAGAGCAGGCGCGCCAGCGGGTCGCGGCGCGGCGCGCGGGCGAGGTGCGGCTCCAGCGACACCCACGGGTCGAAACGCCGCCGCCGCTCGGCGAGCCCCTCCCCGAACAGCCGCTCCTGGAGGTGGACCGGGATGTGGTGGCGGTCGAAGAAGTAGGCCCGGTCGGCGCCGGCCGCGACGTTGCCGAGGAAGCCTCCCAGCCGCAGCGCCCGCGGCAGGCGCGGCGAGCGCGGCCACCAGCGCGCGAGGCGCGGCAGGACATGGTCCCGGACCGTGCCGGGCGTCATCCGTCGCACCCGCTCTTCCAGGGCG
>JBKKAU010000297.1:0-2902 GCA_046714475.1 Thermoanaerobaculia bacterium | reverse complement strand
GCCCCAGCGGGCTCGCCCGAACCATCATCCGCGGCACCCGCCCCTCGTCCGCATGCAGGTACACCTCGGTCGTCTTGATCGAAGCATGTCGCATGTGCACCTGGACCGTCCGGATATCCCACCCCCGCGCAAGCAGGTGCGTCGCGATCGAGTGCCGCAAGATGTGCGGCGACATCCTCCGCCCCCGTGCCTCGATCCCCACCTCTTTGATCCGCCGCCGGAAGATCTCATACACCGCCGCCCGCGACAGCGGCGTCCCCCGCTCCGAGGCAAACAGCCACGGTGAGCCCGTAGGCCGAACGGCCAGGTAGGCACCCAGCACCCGGGACACCAGCCGGTCCAAGGGAATCCACCTCTCCCGGCGCGCCGCCTTGCCCTTGACCAGAAGAAGCCGGAAGACCCCCGCCGCCTCGTCCCAGAGCACGTCATTCAACCGGATCGGCCCGGGCTCGGAGGCACGGAGCCCCGCGATGTAGATCACCGCGAGCAGCGCTCGATCCCGCAGCTCCCGGTGCCCGGTCGGCAGGCAGCCCGGCCGGTCTCCCCAGAGGAGCCGCGACACCTCCTCCACAGTCAGCGGGCGCACCTCCCTGCGGAAGCCGGACGGCCCCGCCAACCCCGCCCCCGGATTCACCTCCACCAACCCATGAGCCAGACACCACTCCCCGAGCGACCGCACCGCCACCACCACCCCTTGCCGCACCGACTCCCCCCGCCCCGCCACATGCAGCCGCCGGAGATGCTTCTCCACGTCCTCCCGAGTGAGCTGCTCGATCGGCTTCCCGACATCCGCGAGCAGCCGCTCGACCAGCCGCCGGTACCTCCTCACCGTCCCCTCCGCCCGCCCTCGAACGCTCGTCAAAAAAGAAGTCCATCCGTCGAGGGTGTAAGCACAGTGCTTACGGTTTTCGTCGTCCCGCTTCGCCGCCAACTGCTGTGGATTCTTGGGTTTACTACCCAGTTCAGGAGCTTTGTCGATTTGGCCTCTTGCGCTCATGGAATCAACCTGCTCGCGAACGACGAGCGCTGTCAAGATGCCGAAACGGAGCCAGCAGGACCCCAGGAAAAAGGGCGGACGCCCCAAGGGCAAACCCCTGTCCGCGAAAGAACGGGCGCAACGGCGCGCCGCCGCGGTCAAGACCGGCCAGCACGCCGCCACCGCGCTCGCCCAGGCCCTGCCGCCCTGCAAGCCCGCCGTCTGTCCGAACGGCGGCACCGGCACCTGCGACGTCAAGCGCGCCATCGAAGCGCGTGGCGGCGGCCTCTCCGCCTGCCTGGTCTCCCTCGGCCATCAGGACACCATGCAGGCCTATCTGGCCGCCATCGAGACCGGCGACCTCAAAGGCCTGGCCGAGCTCGCCGCCACCTCCATGGCCGGCCAGCTCGCCCTCGCCCACGGCGAGCTCGCCGCCCTTATGCACGAAGGGCTCGTCGTCAACGTCCCGATCGTGAGCCGCAACGCCGGCGGCGACCTCGAAGTCGTCGCCGAGCGTCCCATCGAGAACCCCCGCGCGGCCAACACCTTCCAGCTCCTCCGCCAGCTCGGCCACACCGCCGCCGACCAGGCCATCACGCCCAGGTCGAGCGGCGAGCGGGAGAGAGACCAGGGGCTCGGCCTGGCCGGAAGGGCCGCCTGGGTCAGCCAGATGCGGCGAGGCCTGGCGGGGGAGGGGGAGGACTCCGATGCATAGCATCGAGCTGCTCCATCCCGCTCTCCCCGAGC
The DNA here is from genome assembly GCA_046714475.1 of Thermoanaerobaculia bacterium. Lineage (GTDB taxonomy): Bacteria > Acidobacteriota > Thermoanaerobaculia > Multivoradales > UBA5704 > DASPJI01. The sequence continues at coordinate 1,179 of JBKKAU010000297.1, read as the reverse complement.
TGATCGACGCCCTGCTCCGGCGCAATCGCTGGTCCTGGCAGGCCCTCGAACGCGGCGACCTCAAGCTCGGCGATCAGGTCCTCGACGTCGACCGCCTCCAGTGGTGGCTCGTCAACGCCGACCCCGTCCTCTGGGTCGAAACCAACCTCGTCAACAAGCCCGAAGACGGCGGTGGTCTGTGGCAGCTCTTCCCCTACCAGCGCCCCTCCCTCCGCTTCCGCGGCCACGTCGTCCACCAGGACGGCGCCGAGGTCGGCAAGAGCCGCGAGATCGTCGGCCTCCTGCTCTGGGGCTGCCTCGCCGCCGAGCGCGGCAGCGTTCTGGTCGGCTCCGCCCTGGACGGCGACCTCGACGAGATCTGGGAGGAGGTCGAATGGCAGCTCAGCGCCAACCCCTTCCTCGCGGACTCCCTGCGCACCCGCACCACCAAGCCCTACCGAAGGCTGACCTGGCGCAACGGCCTGCGCGTCCTCTTCCGCCCCGCCGGGCACGACGGCCGCGCCTACCGCGGCATCCACGTCCGCGGCTGGCTCCTGCACGACGAAGCCGCCAAGGTCGTCAACCCAAGGAGCTGGAGCGAGTTCTGGCGCGCCGCCAAACCCGGCTGCGAGATCCGGATCTACTCCGTTCCCACCGGCGACCGCCAATGCACCTTCCAGCGGATCGCCGACAACGCCATCCCCGCGGACTCGATCGTCCCCGCCGACACCCCCGAGCTGGTGATCGAGCAGCTCCTCCGCCCGGACGTTGCCCAGGCGGCCCGAGGCCCCTTGAGGGGCCGGAGGGAGGGCGGGTGGGGCGGGGTGGGAGATAGAACTTGGGTCCGCTTCCACTGGCCCAAGACCATCATGCCCGCCCCCTTCTGGAGCGAAGACCGCCGCCAGGAGTTCGTCGGCTTCTACGGCGGCCCGGACGAGCCCGGCTACGTGCACAACGTCCTCGGCCTGCCTGGAGATCCCGAGTACTCCCTCTTCCCCGAGCGCCTCCTCAAGCCGGCCCTCACCTGGATCCCCGATTACTTGTCGATCTCCCTCCGCTGGGACAGCCGCGCCGGCCACCTCGACGCCCTTTCCCGCCGGCTGAATCCTTCCTACCCGTGGGCCGAAGAGCCCCACGAAGGCCCGCCGGCCGGGGCTGTTCACCCCTCTCCCTTGGGAGAGGGGCCGGGGGTGAGGGTCA
>JBKKAU010000296.1:0-18080 GCA_046714475.1 Thermoanaerobaculia bacterium | reverse complement strand
GACCAGGTGCGGTCCGGCTCGGCGCTGATGCCGCTGCGGAACGAGAGGCGGACCGCGCCGCCGGCCGGCGTCTCGCCCTGCCAGCGGAAGGTCCCGAAACGCGCCACCTGGCCGGCGTCGAGCGCCGCGCTGGTGTAGGTCCCGGCCTGCTCGACGCCCGCGGTGACCCGGTAGAACGCCGCCGCGTTGGTGGTGGCCAACGCCGGCCCCGGCTCGCCGGGCAGCAGCGCCAGCACCTGGCGCTCGTCGACATCCTTCTCGAGCAGCATCTGCCCGTCGGCATAGCTGTAGACCTTGCCCTCGAGCCCGGTCGCCACCCAGAGCCGGTCGCCCCGCCAGAGCAGGTCGTAGACCGTCTCGTCGGCGAAGCTCCAGACGCTCTCGGTCACGCCCACCGGCGACAGGGAGAGCACCTGGCTGCGCGGCCCGCTCGCCCCCTCCTTGCGGGTGCCGGTCGAGGCGGGCGGCACATCCCCCGCCACGGTCACCGTGACGGTCCCCTCGCTGCCCTGCGGGGACTGGGCCGTGGAGGCGCCGATCTTGGAAAGGTCGACGAGGCTGGCTTCGGAGGAGACCACGCCGGCGTAGCAGGTGCCGTCCGGCCCGACGGCGAGCGACACCACCTCGGGCTCCTGCGCGTCATGGAGAGTGCGGACCGCGCCGTCCTTGCCGAGCCGCAGGATCAACCCCTCGCCGGCCGTGCCGAGCAGGACGTCGCCGTTGGGCAGCACCTCGAGCGACCGCACGTGCGTGTCGTCGCTGTCATAGAGGACCTCGCCCCGCCCCTTGCCGCCGACCTTGAAGAGCTTCCCCTGGGTGCCGGTCGCGACCAGCAGACCGCCGTCCGCGGCGCGGCCGAAGGCCCAGATGTAGGTCTCGCCCGGGTCGAAGAAGACCTCCGATCCGCCGCCGCCCTTGGGGATGCGGTAGACCTTGCCGCGCGGCGAGGTGCCGGCGAAGACCGTGCCGTCCGGGTCTGCCCAGACCGCGAACACCTCGGGCTCGGGCGCGGCGAACAGCTCCGTCACCTTGCCTTTGGCATCGATCCGCAACACCTTGCCGGCGTTGCCCGTGCCGACCACCCAGCCGTCGCCGGCCACGGCGGCGGAAAGCACGAACGGCTCCCCCAGCGAAGCGAGGCGCTCGACCCGGGGAGCGAGCTGCATGCGTCCCAGGGAGTCGACGCTCACCCCTTCCAACGTCCCGGCGAGGAAGGCGGTCTGGCTCTGGGTCTGAAAGATCCGGGTCTCGGTGCCTTGGACCGGCAGAACCCCCGTAAAAGAAACTGTCAACAAAAAGGCCGCGGCGCGGCGGGCTTTCGCCCCTCTCGTCATCTTCCCCCCTCGGCGCCGGCCGGCGGCGCTCCGTCGTCAACGTTTCCCTCCTCGCCGGTGAGCACCGGGTCGCGGCGCACCTCGAGGTCGACCTGCACCAGCCCCGAGATCGGCATGTCCAGCGTCTCGTGGCGCGTCTGGGCGATGGTGGCGCGCAGCGGCACCGCGCTCCCCGAAGCCGCCGCTCCATAGACCGAGCGGATAGAGGCGGGCAGGCGCGGCATGACCTCGCCGGCGACCGACAGCCCCGGCCCGCCGAAGACCCCCAGCACGACGAGGTCGCGGCGCGAGTGGAAAGAGCTCAACAGGTCGAAGGCCTGGCGGAAGGTCACCGGATCGCCCGGCTCCAGCAGCAGCCGGCTGGCGTCGGCGCTGGCGCCATCGCCGATCAGCAGCGTGTACTTGCCCGCCGGGAGGTCCTCCGGCAGGTCCACCGTCAGCGAACGGCGGAAGCGCTCGCCGCGGTAGGCGGCCAGGTCCAGGGTCAGGCCGACCCGCTCGCCCGGCCGTACCACCGTGCGCTCGGCGTAGGCGCCGACCAGCGACGCGGTGCGCGGCACCGGCGACTGCTGGACCTCGATCTCGACGGCTTCGAGATCCACCTGCTCGAGCGCGTTCTGGGTGAGGTAGGCGCTGACCGCCAGCAGCAGCGACGCGGCCTCGGCGCCGGCGTTGTCGCCGTCGAAGCTCTGCCGCATCTCCAGGTCGCCATAGCGCGCCAGCTTGAAGCGGGCGGTGAGGTCGAGGCTCTGCGTGCCGGTCGAATAGCTCGCGGACTCCAGCCCCGCCAGCACCGTGCTGCCGATGAGCAGGGGGGTGAGCTGGGGGACGTCCGCCAGGCGCACCTTGAACTGGCGCGGCTTCTCCCCGGCGCCGCCCGTGACGCGCAGCACCATCGGCGTCATCGGGGCCGTGGCCCCCATCCGGCCCTGGATGCCGGCCTGCCGGTCCTGCTCGAACGCGCCGATCGTCTGGCCCAGGTTGGAGATCTTGAATGAGGTGTGCTGGCTGGAAAAGACCATCACCACCTCGGCCGAGGCCATCGGCAGCCGGACCGGCCCGAGCCCCAGGAAGGGGTGGCCGAAGGCGAGCACCTGGTCCTCGTAGAGGTCGGTCACGGTGCCGAAGGCGGCAAGGCTGAAGTCGCCGTCCACCAGGACCGCCGCGACGGGGCCGCCGAGCTTGAGCTCCGGCGGCGCGTCCCCGGGCTTGGCCTCGCCGGCCGCGGACACGTTGGTCAGCGACTGGCGCAGCATGTCGAGCGACCGTTCGCCAAAGCCGACCGTGGACCACTGCACGCTGGCTACCGCGCCGCCGCCGAGCTGGGGTTTCAGCCGGGCGATCTCGCGCTGCAGGAGGTCCGCCGGCACCCTGCGCGCCACCAGGTCCGATACCGGGATCGGCGGCAGCGGCATGGGCGACGGCAGCGCCTGCAGGCCGGAGAGCCGGCGCATCGACTCGATCGGCGTGATGCCGGCGATCGCTTCGTGCGAGAAGGGCCAGCTGAAGGCCACGGCGCCGGCCAGCTTGCCGTCGATGAAGACCGGGCTGCCGCTCATGCCGGCCGCGACGCCGATCTTCTCGAGCCCCTTGCCCGTCAGACGCGCCAGGATGTAGCTCACGTCCGGGCTGACGTTGCGCATGACGCCCACTACCTCGACCTCGAAGCGCTCGGGCTCGCTGCCGGCGAACACCGTCAGACCGTAGCCGCGCTGACCCCGCTTCACCTCGTCGATCGCGATCGTCGGCAAGGCCGTCGGCTTGAGAGGAGGCGGCGCGGACGGCGCCGGGATGTTGGTGGCTATAGGGGCCGTGGGCTTCTCCGACGCCGGCTGCTGCTCCGCGGCATTCAGCGGGGCGAACACCAGGCAGGTCAACAGAAGGGCGAGAGGCAACGATCGATGCTTCATGGTGAACGTCTCCCGTGGGCTGCCGCGTTGTGCGGACGGTCGAGCAACTCGCGTAAGCGCTCGACAGGGAATCTCCCTGATCGTAGAACCACCACTCCCGTCTCCTCTATTGCCAAAAGCGTCGACGGCGGCCCTCCAGGCAGCACGCCGCCGTCGATCACCACCGCATCCTCCCCCGCCAGCAGCCCGGCCGCCCGCGCCGGGTCCAGGATCGGCTCGGCGCCGCTCCGGTTGGCGCTGGTCGCGGTGAGCCCCTGCCCCAGGGCCGCGAGCAGGCCGCGCAGCCGCGGGTGCTCCGGGACCCTCACCGCGAGCGTTCCGGTCCCGGCGGCGGCCGGCAGCGGCCGGGCCGTCGGCAGGACCACGGTCAGCGGCCCCGGCCAGCAGGCGGAGAGGCGCTCCAGTATAGGGAGATCGGGATCGATCCCCAAACCGGCGAGCTGCCCGAGGCCGGCGACGACCACCGGCAGCGGCTTGCCCGCCTCGCGCCCCTTGATGCGATAGATCGTCTCGATCCCTTGCCGGTTCCCGGGATCGGCGCCCAGGCCGTAGCTCGACTCGGTCGGGATCGCCAGCACGCCGCCGCGCGCCAGCAACTCGCGGAGGGGATCTACGGGGTCGCCCCACCGCCAGAGCGGGGCCGGATTCACCGCGATGTTCCCCGGGGGCCTCTGGACGCCCGCCGGTTCCGCGCCGCTCCGGCGATCAGCTCCTGGGCGTGCGAGAGCGAGAGCCGGGTGACCTCCTGGCCGGCGAGCATGCGCGCCACCTCTTCCACCCGCGGCGCCGCCGCCAGCTCCTCGACCCGCACCCGGGTGCGGCCCCCGTCGACGTGCTTGCTCACCTTGAAGTGGAGGTCGGCGTGCGAGGCCACCTGCGGCAGATGGGTGACCGCCAGGATCTGGCCGCCGTGGGCGAGCCGTTGCAGCTTCTTCCCCAGGGCCGCCGCCTCGGCGCCGCCGATGCCGGTGTCGACCTCGTCGAAGACCAGCGTCGGCCGCGCCTCCTCGGTCTCGCCGTGCGCCGCGAGCTGCAGGGCGAGGTGGATGCGGGACAGCTCGCCGCCGGAGGCGATGCGGGCGAGCGGCCGCGGCTCCTCCCCGGGGTTGGGCGCGAACAGGAAGACCACCTGGTCGGAGCCTTCGCGGCCGGGGCTCCGGCGCTCCAGACCGACCGCCAGGCGAGCCCGCGCCAGCCCCAGGTCCTTGAGCTCGGTCTCGATCCGCTCGACCAGGGCCTTACCCCACGCCTCGCGCGCCCGGGAGAGCGCCAGCGCCACCTCGTTGTACTCGGCGAGCGCCGCCGCGACCCGGGCCTCCAGCTCGTCGCGGTCCGCATCGTCCCCTTCGAGCTCGGCCAGCTCCGCCTCGATCTCCTGGCGGCGCGCCAGCACCGCCGCCGAATCGCCGCCGTGTTTCTTGCAGAGCCGTTCGATCTGCGCCAGCCGGTCTTCGATGGAGTCGAGGCGCGCCGGGTCGGCCTCCAGCCCGTCCAGGCGCCGGCTCAGCGTGCTCGCCAGCTCCGCCAGACGGATGCGCACCTCTTCCAGCTCCGCCCCCCAGGCCACGGCCTGCGGCTCCCAGGCCTCGACGTCGGCGAGCAGCCCCTGGCTCTTGCCGACCCGCTCGACGGCCGAGCCTTCCTCTTCAGATAACAGCGAGAAGCAGGTCCCCAGCGCCCGGGTGATGGCCTCGGCGTGGCGGAGCACCTCGCGCTCGGCGCGCAGCTCCACCTCCTCGCCGGCCCGCAGCTTCGCCGCGTCGATCTCGGAGGCCTGGAAGCGCAGCAGGTCGAGCCGCTCGCGGCGTACGCGGTCGTCGCCGGTCAGACGCTCCAGCCGCTCGGCGAGCCGGACGTGCTGGTCGAACGCCGCCGCGACCTTCTGCAGCAGCGGCCCCGCCTCCTCGCCGCCGCTGCGGTCGAGCATGGCGCGCTGGAGGTCGGGCTCGATCAGCCCCAACTCGTCGCGCTGGCCGTGGATGCGGAGCAGAAAGGGGGCGAGGTCGGCGAGCAAGCGCAGGGTGGTCGGCTGATCGTTGACGAAGACGCGGTTCCTGCCGCTCCTGGCGATCTCGCGGCGGACCAGGACCTCGCCGGCTTCAGCTTCCAGGCCGGCCTCGTCGAGCACCCTGCGCCAGCCCTCCCCCTGCGGCTCGAAGACGCCGCTCACCGTCAGGGCGTCGGCGTCGCTGCGGATCATCTCCGCGGAAGCGCGCGCCCCGGCCAGCAGCGCCAGCGAGTCGACCACGATCGACTTGCCGGCGCCGGTCTCGCCGGACAGGACGTTCAGACCCTGCCCGAAATCGACCGAGGCTTCGGCGAGGACGGCGAGGTTGCGGACGTGGATTTCGCGCAGCACGCGGCGGTAAGAAGTCGGGAATCGATCCGGAAAAGAGTCTATCAGAGGCCCCGTCGGAGGGTCTCTTCAGATCTTCGGCCGGTTGTAGGTCGACGGGATGAACTCCGGGTCCCCCTGCACCCGCCGCTCGAAGGCCAGGAAGTCGTAGTAGCCGCAGCGGCGGTTGCCCGGGTATTCGTGACAGATCCCGGGGCGGGCCTCGTAGATGGAGCAGCGGCGCGTCTTGCGGTCGAGGAAACGGCAGGCGGTGCCGTAGACCGGGTCCGGCGTGTGCTTGAGGACGGTCTCGCCGGGCTCATCGCTCTTCCTGGTAAACTTCCGGCCCGCCGCCTCCACCGTCAGCCCGAAGTGCAGGGCGAGGCGCTGCACGTCCTCGGGCTGGACCGGGATGCGGGGATAGGAGCAGCAGTACGCGGGGCAGCGGATGCAGTTGTAGAGGACTGTCAGGCCCATGCCCTCATTGTAGTCGTCGGCCGTGTCGGCGCAATGGAGATCCGCAAAATGTTTCGAAAGACCTTCGCAAGCCTCATTCTCCTGCCGGTCTTCGCCGGCGCCGGCTTCGGCCAGGAGACGGAGATGGTGTCCGTCCCCGAGAGCATCATGGCCCGCAACGTGCCGGCGATCCCGCGCGAGCGGGTCGAGGCGCTGCTGCCCTACGAGAACATCCGCACCGCCGACTTCGGCGGCTGGCATCCCACCGAGCGGCGGATGCTGATCCGGACCCGCTTCGCCGAATCGGTCCAGCTCCACGAGCTGGCGATGCCGATGGGCGCCAGGGTCCAGCTCACCTTCTACGGGGACCCGGTCACCGGCGGCCGGTACCGGCCGAACGCCCCGGACCAGGTCGTCTTCGCGCTCAACGAGGGCGGCGCCGAGAACTTCCAGCTCTTCCTGCTCGACCGCAAGACCGGCCGGCAGCGCCGCTTCACCGACGGCAAGAGCCGCCACCAGGGAGGGGGCTGGTCCAAGGACGGCAAGCTCCTCGCCTATGTCAGCAACGCCAGGAACGGCCGGGACTTCGACCTCTACGTGAACGATCCGGCGGCGCCGGGCAGCGAGCGGCGGGTGGCGGAGCTCCAGGGAGCCTGGTCGGCGATGGACTGGAGCGAGGACGGGCGGCGCATCCTGCTGCGGGAGGGCGTCTCGGCCAACGAGTCCTACCTGCATTGGGCGGAGGTCGCCACCGGCAAGGTGCGCGCGATCACGCCGCGCGGCTCCGACAAGGAGCAGGTCTCGTGGGGGGGCGCCCTCTGGTCCAAGGACGGCCGGTCCCTCTACACCTCCACCGACCGCGGCGGCGAGTTCAGGCGCCTGGTGCGGCTCGACCTGGAGACCGGCGCGACGACCGTGCTGTCCGGCGACATCCCGTGGGACGTGGACGGCTTCGACCTCTCGGAGGACGGCCAGATCCTCGCCTTCTTCACCAACGAGGACGGCGTCAACAAGCTGCGCCTCCTGGACACGCGGACCGGCGCGGCGCTGCCCACGCCGGAGCTGCCGCCGGGCGCCACACGAGGTCCGGAGTTCCGCCCGGGCAGCCATGAGGTCGCCTTCTCGATGAGCTGGGCCCGCTCCTCCCGCGACATCTACAGCTACGACGCGGACACGCGCAAGCTGGAGCGCTGGACCGCGAGCGAGGTGGGCGGGCTCAACACCGACCGTTTCGTCGTCCCGGAGCTGGTGCGGTATCCCACCTTCGACAACGACGAGAAGGGGGGCCGGCGGACGATCCCAGCCTTCGTCTACCGGCCGCAGCCGGACCGCTTCAAGGGTCCCCGCCCGGTTTTCATCAACATTCACGGCGGCCCCGAAGGGCAGGCCGACCCCGCCTTCCTGCAGAGCTACAACTACCTGATGGACGAGCTCGGGGTGGCGATGATCTACCCCAACGTGCGCGGCTCCACCGGGTATGGCAAGAGCTACCTCAAGCTGGACAACGGCGCCAAGCGCGAAGACTCGGTCAAGGACATCGGGGCGCTGCTCGACTGGATCAAGACGCAGCCGGACCTCGACGCCTCGCGCGTCATGGTGGCGGGCGGCTCCTACGGCGGCTACATGGTGCTCGCCTCGCTGGTCCACTACGGCGACCGGCTGCTCTGCGGCTACGACTCGGTCGGCATCAGCAACTTCGTGACCTTCCTCGAGAACACGCAGGAGTACCGCCGCGACCTGCGCCGGGTCGAGTACGGCGACGAGCGCGACCCCGCCATGCGCAAGATGCTCGAGGAGATCTCGCCGAACAACCGGATGGACCGCCTGAACCGGCCGCTGCTGGTCTCCCAGGGCGCCAACGACCCGCGCGTGCCGCTGTCCGAGTCGGACCAAATCGTCGAGGCGCTACAGCGCAAGGGCGTGCCGGTCTGGTACCTGGTCGCCAAGAACGAGGGGCACGGCTTCAGCAAGAAGAGCACGTCCGACTACCTCCGGGCCGTGCTGATGGAGTTCGTGGAGCGCTGTCTGCTGAGCTCGGGCGAGGGGCTGAAGGCGGCGGGGACGACAACCCGGTAAGCCGGGCGTGATGAATCACGCCCCTACAACGCGCCGCCCCCACCTGTAGGGGCGCGATTCATCGCGCTCTCACCCCGCGGCGGGCGTGGCCGCGACGCGGTTGCGCCCGCCGCGCTTGCTCAGCATCAGGGCGCGGTCGGCGGCGCGGTAGAGGTCCTGGGGCCCGGCCATCTCCCGGGTCAGCTCCGCCACGCCGAAGGAGCAGGTGAGGGCGATCTTGACGTCGCCGTAGCGGTGGTCGAGCGCCTCGACCTGGTCGCGCAGCTTCTGCGCCAGGGCGAGCGCGCCGTCGAGATGGGTCTCGGGGGAGAGGATCACGAACTCGTCGCCGCCGACGCGGGCGAGCACCTGCTCCGGGCGCAACAGCTCGCGCGCCACCGTCGCCACCTGCTTCAAGACGAAGTCGCCGCAGAGGTGGCCGTAGGTGTCGTTGATCGCCTTGAACTCGTCGAGGTCGAAGATGATCAGCGACAGCGGGCGCTCGTGGCGGACGGCGCGGGCGAACTCGCGCTGCGCCTCCTCCTCGTACTTGCGCTTGTTGTAGATCTCGGTCAGACCGTCCCGCGTCACCAGCTCGTAGATCGCCAGATGGTAGGCGCTCTCGACGTCCTGCTCGTGCAGGAACTTGAAATGCACGGCGGCGGTCTGGAAACGGTCGCCGCTGCGCAGCACGGCGCGCCCCTGGACCGGGTTGCCGTTGATGTAGGTGCCGTTGGTGCTCCCCAGGTCCTCGAGGGTCACCACCGGGCCGGCGTAGCGCAGCCGGGCGTGCTTGCGCGACAGCGACATCACCTCCGGCAGGCTGATGCCGACCGAGGCGGAGCGGCCGATCTCCAGGGTGCCTCCGGGGGAGAGGCGGAAGCGGGAGCCCAGCCGCTGGCTGTCCGGATGCGCGATCAGGATGATGTCGGCTTCCGACGCCTGGCCGAAGAACGCGTTGTCGGAGCGCTCCCGGACCGCGGTCTCGAAGCTCTGCGTGGTGCCGCTTTCATGCACGGTGGAAATGTCGATGTCGTCGGTATCGGAGTCCCTGCGGCTGAAACGGTCGCTGGAGGGGGGACTGAACCGATCGTCCATGAGGGCTGCCTGAAATGACTGACGGGGAAGCCTAACACCCGCGCCGCGCCGCGTCAAACCACTCACTTGCCGGAGAGCATCGCGCGCAGGACATGGCGCGCCACCTCGGGGTTCTCGCGCAGGCGGCGGATCGAGTACGGGTACCAGTCCTGGCCGTACGGCACGTAGACCCGCAGCCGGTGACCGCCGGCGATCAGGATGCGGCGCAGCTCCTCGTCCACGCCGAGCAGCATCTGGAACTCGTACTGGTGCCGCTCCAGGCCGTGCTTGTCGATCAGAGCCTGGGCGGCGCAGACCAGGTACTCGTCGTGGGTGGCGATGGCGGGATAGACGCCGTTCTCGATCATCTTCTCGAGCGACCGCACGTAATTGGCGCGCACCGTCTCGAAACCCTTCCAGGCGATCTGGCGCGGCTCGACGTAGATCCCCTTGCAGATCCGGACGCTGGCGCCCTGGCGCGGCAGTTGGGCGATGTCGTTCAAGGTGCGCCGCATGTAGGCCTGGAGGACGACGCCGAGGTTGCCGTACTGCGGCTGCAGGCCGTGGTAGATCCGCAGCGTCGAGTCGGTGCAGGTGTGGTCCTCCATGTCGATACGCACGAAGTTGCCGTGCGTCCTGGCGGCGGCGGCGATGCGCTCGACGTTGTCGCGGCAGAAGCCCTCGTCGATCTTGAGGCCGAGCAGGGTGAGCTTGATCGAGACGTTGGAGTCGAGGCCCTGGGCGGGGATGGCCTCGAAGACGCGGAGGTACTCGTCGACCGCGGCGAGCGCCTTCTCCCGCTCGCTGACCTCCTCGCCGAGGACGTCGATGGTGGCCATCGCGCCCTCGGCGTTCAGCGCCTTGACGACGCGCAGGGCGTCTTCCAGACGCTCCCCCGCGACGTAGCGGGAGGCGACCTTGCCAACGATGAACTTGGGCACCAGCGGCAAGCCGGCGACCAGCAGGCGATTGAACACGCTCACTATCCGGTCTCTGGGTCTCTGGCTTGCCGTCAGCCGTCGGGTCAGGCGGCCGGCCCCGCCGGCTCCGGCGGAGGAGCATTGCCGACGAGAGTGGTCGCCGGCAGGGGGTCGTCCACCACCCAGCGCACCGCCTTGGAGCAGGGGCAGGCGCCAGCCATGCGCCGCAGGGTGGGCGACTTCGCGCCCGCCTCCTCGGCCTTGAGCTCGCCGCGCTGGACCCTGCCGAGCATCTCGGCGTAGTCCTTGAAGTCGCGGCTGGCGCGATAGGCCTCCGGCAGGTTCCGGTTGAGGTGCTGGAGGTACTCGCGCAGATCGGTGAACGTCTCGCCGCCGACGCCGATCATCTGGAAGGCGGGCACGCCGCGGCGCCGGAAGAAGCCGGGGTCCGGCATCCGCACGAGGTCCTCCGGACGGACGCCCTCGACGACCTCGCCCGCCGCCAGACGGGCCAGGAGCGCCTCGGCGCCGGCGTGATCGAGGTTCGGCAGCCGCGCCCGCAAGTAGCGCTGGTTCAGGTCGTGAACCAGCTTCGCCACCTCGTCGTAGTACTGGCGTTGCGCCTCGGCGTTCTTGAGCGGCTTCAGGCCGTAGCGCACGTTGGTGCCGCCGCCGCGCTCGTCGCCGAACATCTCCAGGCCGCGCGGCAGCCACTTGTTGAGGGCGCGCTGCAGCATCTCGACGCTGACGTAGCCCTCGCCGCGCGCCGCCGAGGTCACCCAGCGCCGCATCGGCACCACGCCGGCGGCCAGGTGGAAGGCCTCCTCGCGCAGCATCTGCGGCATGCTCTCGGCCATCGGCTGGTAGGCGCTCATCTTCTGCATCTGGAGCTGGTACTTGCCGACGCGGTCGATCAGCGCGCAGAAGACCACGTTGTCGATGAACGAGTCGAAGTCAATGTTGAAGGCGCCGAGGAGGTGGTCGCCGGTGGTGCGCGACAGGATGTCCTCCACCATGTCGGCGCTGGAGTCCTTGGTGACGCAGCTCCAGTCGTCTTCCATCAACAGGTGGAGCATCTGGTAGCCGTGGCGCAGCTCCTCGGCCATCATGCGCAGGATCCAGAACTGCTCCTCTTCCTCCTGCGCGCGGGCCAGGGTGAGGCGGTGCTGCTGGATCGAGCCGAACTCGGTCGACGCCTGGGCGCGGATGGCGCCCAGGAGGTGATGGGATTGCTCGGGCAGCATGTCCGCGGCGCGGGTGTACTTGGGCTGCCCCTTGAAGTCGCCGCACTCGATCTCGGTGCACATGCCCATCTGCCGGTAGGCGCAGAGCTGGAACTGCGGCTCGTTGGGGAACTGCTTGTCCCAGTTCGCCATCAGGAAGTCGTAATCCGGAAGGTAGGTGTCCTTCCAGCGCAGCACGGCGTCGTGGAACTTCTTGGGAAGAGTCGTCGTCTTGAGGCTCATCTTCTTCCTTCTCCCTCGTGGGCTCTAGAGCGGCCGGACGAACGGCCTCAACGTCGCGGGCTCGAACCCCAGAGAGGTGAAAAAACCATGCAGCTCGCCCATCTCCTCGTCGACCAGGGTGCGCACCGAGCGCGCCCCCTGACCGCGGAAATGCTCCAGCATGGCCTCGGCCATCCGGCGGCCGATCGAACGGCCGCGATGGCCAGGGTCGACGCCCAGCACCTCGATCCACCCGGTGGGCTCTTCGAGCCCGAACTCGCCCGAGCGGACCTCGCCCAGCATGAACCCCACGACCTCACCGTCCGCCTCGGCCACCACCGGGGCGTCCGGGTCCCGCCGTATGTAGTAACCGATCCGGCGCTCCCAGACTTCCGGCCTGTAGCGGCCGCTGATCTTCTCGTCGATGGCGACGATGGCGGAGATGTCCAGCTCGTCGAGCGGACGGACACGGATCTCGGATTCGGTCTCTGGCATTCGTTCTTCCGGGGTAAAGCCCTGGCCTGGACGGCGCAGCGGCGCGGGCGTCACGGATTGTACCGGGGGACGGGGAGTGGCGCAACGCGGGCGCGAAAGCCTATCCTCTGCTCCGCCATGAGCGATGCTCCGTCCCCCGCAAAGCCGGTCGACCCGGCGACGTCGACGGCGCCTTCGCCGGCAACCATCCACGCCGCGCTGTTTACGGTGCAGCTGATCTTCGGCGGCTTCCACGTGGTCGGCAAGGTGGTGCTGCGCGAGATGGAGCCGCTGGCGCTCGCCGCCCTGCGGGTCGCCTTCGCCGCTCCCCTCCTCGCCTGGATCGCCTGGCGCCACGACCACGTCCGGCCGCGCGGGCGGGACCTGCCCTGGCTGGCGCTGCTCGGCCTGCTCGGCGTCACCGCCAACCAGGGGCTCTTCATCACCGGCCTCAAGTACACGACCGCCACCAACGCCGCCATCCTGATGCCCTCGATCCCGGTGTTCACCGCCGCGGCCGCCGCCCTCCTCGGCATCGAACGCATCACCCGGAAACGCCTGCTGGGGGTCGCGCTCTCGGTCGCCGGCGCCCTGGCGCTGATCAACCCGTTCCGCTTCGCCACCGGCGGCCAGACCGCGCTCGGCAACCTGCTGATCCTCGTCAACTGCTTCTGCTACGCGCTGTTCCTGGTCTTCCAGCGGCCGCTCCTCGAGCGCCTCCCCTGGCTGACGGTGATCGCCGGCTCGTTCGTCTTCGGCGCCCTCGGCGTGCTGCCGTTGAGCGGGCCGGCGCTGGCGGCGCTGGAGCCCGGCGAGGTCTCGACCGGGGCCTGGCTGGGGGTCGCCTACATCGTGCTCTTCTCGACCACGATCGCCTACGCGGTCAACACCTGGGCGGTGCGGCGCTCCTCCACCGCCCTGGTGGCGGCCTACACGACGCTGCAACCGGTGGTCACGGCGCTGCTCGCCGCCGCCTTCCTCGGCGAGACGTTCGGCTGGGCGGAAGGGCTGGGGTTGGGGTTGATCGTGGCCGGCCTGTGGCAGGTCAGCCGCTGATCACTCCTTGCGGGCCTTGCGCAGCTGACCCGCGATCTCCTGGACCATGGCGGCCGTGAGGCTCTCCGACTCGGCGGCCTTGTGGAAGAGGATCAACGCGGCCAGGGCATCGCGGTGCTGGTGGCGCGCTTCGAAGAGCAGGATCATCTCGCTGGCGAGGCCCCGCACCTCGGCCCACCGGCCCTGACCGACGTAGAGGGCGGCGAGGTCGAGAGCGGCGAGCGCCGCGTCGTAGCCGATCCCCTGCTCCGCAAACGCCCCGCGCGCCTCCTGGAGCGCGGCCTCCGCCTCCTCGGGACGGCCGGTCGCGGCGGCGATCCGCCCCTCCAGATAGCGCAGGCGGACGAGGTCCATGCGGCCGCCGACCTGGTCGTAGAGCGCGCGGCCGCGAGCCAGCAGGTCCGCCGCCACGTCGTTGCGGCCCATCTCGTGGAGCAGGAAGGCCAGGGCATGCCGGGCGGCGAGGACCAGCCGCGGCTCGCGCTCGGTGTCGGCCAGCGTCAGACCCCGGCGGAGCAGATCGACCGCGGCATCGGAGTTGCCGGCGCAGACCTGGACATAGCCCTTGTTGATCAGCGCCCGGCCGGCCAGGGAGCCCTGGCCGGCGCGCAGGAAGAGGACGACGGCCCGGTCCAGCAGACGGACCGCCTCCGCGGGGCGCCCCTGGGCATTGCGCAGAGAGGCCAGGAGGTCGAGCAGGGTGGCCTTCTCGACGCGGTCGCCGGTCCCCTGCGCCAGGTGCAGCTCCGCCTGCCGGAAGGCCTCCTCGGCCCCCAGGAAGTCGGAGAGGATGCGCCGCACGTTGCCCAGGCAGGCCCAGGCGCGCGCCCGCAGGTCGCCGAGCAGGAACCGGGGATGCTGCCGGACGTCGAGGTTCTCCACCACCACGACCGCCAGCTCCGCCAGCGCCGCCGCCTCGCGCGGATCGTCGGTGTAGCCGCCCTGGCTGCGCCGCAGGAGCAGCTCGCAGACCCCCCAGGTCTGGAAGCGCGGATCGTTGCGGACCAGCCACGGCCGCCATGGGGCGTCGTGGCTTGCGAGCTCGGCGGTCAGCCGCGCCGCCTCGGAGCGCTCGCCGTCCAGCACGGCCCGGGCGCGCCGCGCCACGCTGAAGACGCGCTCGATCGACGTGTCGTACACGAAACGGCTCGACGCCGGGGCGCACGCCTCGACGGAAGGTTCGGCGTCCGCGCCGAGGCTCCAGATCGGCGAAGTGATCTCCTGGCAGCGGGCACAGCCGGGGAGCAGGTGCAGCAACACCTTGAGGGTGTCCTGGGGAGACAGGTCCCCCAGCATGAACGACTCGAGCTCTTCACGGGCGGGGTGGGCCTGGCACATGGGGAGATCTCTCATCCAGAAGCAAGCATCCGAAAAGGCCGAAGCCTCGGCCGCGGGGCGGGAAGCACTGCCTTGACCCGGGTCCCCGGGGTGAGGGAAAGGCCACGAAAAGTGCGTTGAGGCAACATGAGGCTATCACACGTGCTCGTGGGCGTGATAGCTGCTCCGCACCAGCGGTCCCGCCTCGCAGTGGGAAAAACCCAGCGACAGGGCGTGCTCCCGGTAGGAGGCGAACTCGTCGGGATGGACCCAGCGGTCGACCGGCAGGTGCTTGGTGGTGGGCTGGAGGTACTGGCCGACGGTGAGGACCTCGACCCCGGCGCCGCGGATGTCCTCGACGGTGCGGAAGACCTCCTCGGGCGTCTCGCCGAGACCCACCATGATGCCGGTCTTGACCCGGCCGCCGTACGCGCCATCGTCGCGGCGCCGGGCGGCCTCGGCGAGCAGGCCCAGGCTGCGGTCGTAGCGGCTGCCGGGGCGGGCTTTGCGGTACATCCGCGGCACCGTCTCCATGTTGTGCGAGAAGACCTCCGGCGCCGCGCCCAGGACGACGTCCAGAGCGTCCGGCACGCCGCGGAAGTCCGGGGTCAGCACCTCGACGGCGGTCCCAGGGTTCTTTTGATGGATCGCGGCGATGACCTGCTCGAAGTGGCGGGCGCCGCCGTCGGGCAGGTCGTCGCGGTCGACCGAAGTGATGACGGCGTGGCGCAGGCCCATGACCGACACGGCTTCGGCCACGTGCTCGGGCTCCAGCGGATCGACGCCCGCCTTGGGCCGCCCGGAGGTGACGGCGCAGAAGCCGCAGCGCCGGGTGCAGACGTCGCCGAGGATCATGAACGTCGCCGTGCCGTGCTCGCCCCAGCACTCATAGATGTTCGGGCAGCGCGCCTCCTGGCAGACGGTATGGAGGCCCAGCCGGTCCACGAGGTTGCGGACGCGGTGATAGGAAGCAGGCGTCGCCAGACGGATCCGCAGCCACTCGGGCCGGCCCGGGCGACCCGGCGGGGCGGCCTCGGGCGCCGAAACGCTCCGGGAGACACCGATCTGAACTAGAGTCTCGCTCATGTTCCTAGTCTAACTCGCGATGCGCGCGAGCGGCTGGCATGAAAGTCGCAGTAAGGAGAGTCGCGAGGGTGGGGCAGTTGAGTTTAGTCCCCACCCTTAGGGGTTTTATTGCGAACCTCCGCCTCTTTGGGAGACGACTTTGATGTTTCGCAAGCAAGCTCGCATCGCTCTCGCATTCTCTTTGATGAGCACGCCAGCGGCGTTCGCCTCCATGGCCGGTGACTGCCGGGCTGCCGATCAGCCCGCCGCCACGCTGCTCGTTCCCTATTTCGAGGTCGACCTGGACGACCCCACCGGCATCACCACCGTCATCTCGGTCAACAACGGCGCCCCCCGCCCGGTACTCGCGCGGGTGACGCTGTGGACGGACTGGGGCGTGCCGACGCTGGCCTTCGACGTCTATCTCACCGGCTATGACGCCCAGACCCTGAACGTCCGCGACCTGCTGCGCGGCGACCTGCCGTTGACGGGGGCGGACGTCAGCAACAACGGCGCGCTCTCCAAGCCCGGCGAGGTCTTCCCGGGCTGCGGCGGCGCGGTCCTGGCGCAGAGCGCGTGGGCCCGCCCCCGGTCGGCCTTCAAGGTATCCGAGCGCAACCAGCTCCGCGCCGCCCACACCGGCAAGGCGATCCCCGGGACCCGCCCGGCGCGCTGCGCCGGCAGCGGCCAGGCCGGAGCCAGCGTCGCCACCGGCTACATCACGGTCGACGCGGTCAACCGCTGCTCGCCGATGAGCATCCTGTCACGCGACAACACCCCCGCGGGCGCGGGCTATTTCGCGGCCGGCGGCACGGGGCTCGCCAGCAACTCCAACGTGCTCTGGGGTGACGTCCTCTACGTCATCCCGCGCACCAACTCGGCCGAGAGCCAGTCGGCGGTGCACGTCGTGGCGGACGCCGACGCCTTCTCCGCCGGCCACTACACCTTCTACGGGCGCTACAACAACTTCGACGGACGCGACGGCCGCGCGCCGCTGTCGAGCCTTTACTACTCCCGGTACACCCAGGGCTCCGCCCTGCTCGGCACCACCGAGATGATCGTCTGGCGTGACACCCTGGAAGCCGTGCCGGAAGGCGCCGAGTGCGGCAAGACCCCGCGGTGGGGCCCGATGGGAGAGATGCAGCTGGTGGCCTTCGACGATGAGGAGAACCCCAGCGTCCTGGCCGGCAGCAACGCCTTCCCCCGGGCCGCTCAGCGGGTCCGGGTAGGAGGCACGGCGCTCCCCATCGGTGAGAGCTCCGGCTGGATGATGGTCGACCTCTGGCACGCCAACGAAGCGCACGCCCAGGGCTGGGTGAGCACGATGTCCACCGCCAACGGCCGGCTGATCACAGGGCATCAGGCCGTCCGGGCGGACGACCTCTGCAACTTCGGGCTTTAACCTTCCACGTCCAGCGCCACGTCGAGAGACGGGGCGCTGTGGGTCAGCCAGCCGACCGAGAGGAGATCGACGCCGGTCGCCGCGATCGCGGCGGCCGTATCGGGACGGATGCCGCCGGAGGCCTCGGTGAGCGCCCGGCCGCGCGACAGACGGACCGCCTCCCGCAGATCCTCGAGCGACATGTTGTCGAGCAGCACCGCGTCGACCCCGAGGTCGAGCACCTCGCGCAGCTGATCGAGCGAGTCGACCTCGACCTCGATCTTGACGAGGTGGCCCACATTCCGCCGCGCCCTCTCGACCGCCGTCTTCAACCCGCCCGCGAAGGCGATGTGGTTGTCCTTGATCAGCACGGCGTCGTCCAGGCCGAAACGGTGGTTGCCGCCGCCGCCGCAGCGGATTGCATATTTTTCAAGGGCTCTCAGACCGGGGGTCGTCTTGCGTGTGCAGACGACCTGCGCGCCGTGCGGAGAGACCACGGCGACCAGGTCGCGGGTGGCGGTCGCGATGCCGCAGAGACGGCCGAGGAGGTTCAGCGCCGTCCGCTCGGCCGAGAGGATGGCGCGGGCCGAGCCCCGGACCATGCCGAGCGTGGCGCCCGCCTCCACGTCCTCGCCGTCCGCCAGGCAGAGCTCGATCTCCAACTCTGGATCGAGCAGCCGGAACGCCGAGACCGCGACCTCCAGACCGGCCACCCGGCCCTCCTTTCGGGCCACAATAAGGGCCGCCGCCCGCAGGTCGTGAGGCAGTACGGCGTCGCTGGTCAGATCGCCCGCCCGTCCCAGATCCTCCTCCAGGGCGCGGCGGACGAGCGGCTCATACAGAAGAGGATAGAGCGGCGCCGGCCGTGAGCTCTCGCTCACCGGCCGTGTCTCCCGCCGGCGCTGGCGGCAAACATCGGGGCCGGTTCCGGCGTCTCGATCAGGGCCGAGCCGTCGGGAGCGGCCGTGAGGTGGAGATGCCGCTGCCACTCGGGATCGGTCCCGGGGAAGTCGGTGCGGTAGTGGCCGCCGCGGCTCTCGCGGCGCGCCAGCGCCGCCGCCGCAAGCAGACGCCCGACCACCAGGAGGTTGCGCGCCTCGCCCGCCGCCCGCGGGTGCCGGGCCGCCAGCCGCTTCAGCTCCTCGACCGCCATGGTCAAGCCGGCCTCGTCCCGGACCAGTCCCAGGCGCTCCCAGGCGATCCGCCGCACCGCCGCGACCAGCTCGGGGTCGCCCGGCGCCGCGAGCCCCCGGCC
>JBKKAU010000295.1:0-6904 GCA_046714475.1 Thermoanaerobaculia bacterium | reverse complement strand
CACCGTGCCGATCAGACCCATGTCGTGGTAGAGCGGCAGCCAGCCCAGCACCACGGAGTCGGACGACTGCTCGAAGGCCTGGCGGATCAGCTCCTCGTTGTGCAGGAGGTTGCCGTGGCTGACCATGACCCCCTTGGGGGACGAGGTCGAGCCCGAGGTGTACTGGAGAAAGGCGAGCGTCTCCGGGCCGAGGTCCGGCCTCCGCCAGTCCGCGGCCCCCGCCGTCCCCAGGGGGGCGGGAGCCATCCGGCGGGCGTCGGAGAGCTCCGGGATCTCGGCGGCTGCGCTCTCCAGGACTGGCAAGTGGCCGGCGGTGGTCAGCGCCACCCGGGGGCGGGCATCGCGGCAGATCGCCCGCAGGCGCGGATCGGCGCCGCGACGGCGCGCCGGTAGGGCGGGGACCGCGACGGCGCCGGCATAGAGGCAGCCGAAAAAGGAGGGGATGAAATCCGGCCCGGGCGGGAACAACAGGGCGACGCGCTCGCCGGCTGCGCCCGCCGCCTGCAACGAAGCGCCGATCGCCCGGGCGCGGGCGTCGAGCTCCGCGTAGGTGAGCCGCTCCTCGGCCACACCGGTCTCGTCATAAGACAAAAAGACGTAGGCCGGGCACTCTCCCCGTTCCCTCGCCAGTCTCTCTAAAGTCTCGCATATTGCTCGTGGTGCCATAGGACTTCCGAAGATCTGCGCTCTCCAAGGGGATGGGTATAGAGGGAGGCGACAAAGGAGCGGGCTATTGTAGCCCGTAACTGAGTCCTACGTCATTCTGTGCTCAGCGCGGACTTCTCGGGACAGCCTCGTTGCCTGGGTATCTTGGAGCGGCCAAGAGGGCAGGACACTGCGTCGTCAAATATACTGGCCTTTGTAGGGTCGAGCTCCCTTCATCGAGAACGCATCCCTTTCGGCATCCGAGGAGGTAGCGATGGGCAAATCACCGCTGTCCGCACCGTCATACCGCCTGCCTTTCAGCAGCCTGCCGGCCTGTCTCGTTTTCGTCTGCGTCGCGCTTTCGGGCTGCGGGCGTTCGGAGGGCCCGGCCGGGCCCTCGCCCTACCTTTATGTCTGGGCGGGCGACGCGGACGGGCGGGACCCCGACTTCATGGCTGTCGTCGACACGCGCCCCGGAAGCCCGCGGTATGGCCAGGTCATCTCCAGCGTGCCGGCTGGAGTAAAGGGCTCGATGCCGCACCACCTGGAGTACCAGCTCCCCGGACCGGGCCGTTGGCTCTTTGGCAACGGCCACCAGACCGAGCGGATCCTCCTCTTCGACCTCAGCGAGCCCGAGCGCCCGCGCACTCACCGCATCCGCGGGCCGGTGCCTCCCTTCCGCTTCCCGCACGACTTCGCGCGCCTGCCCAACGGCAACGTGCTGGTGGGCTTCCTGCGAAGCAACGGACCGAGCCCGCGCGCCGGCGACACGCTGGTGCCGGGCGGCCATGGCGGAATCGCGGAGCTCGATCCCGAGGGACGCGTCTTGCGCACGGGCAGTGCCGCCGCCCCCGGCCTCACCAATCCCGTCCGCACCTACGCCTTCGCCGTGATGCCGGAAATCGACCGGCTGCTCTCCACCAGCGCGCCGATGCACGAACCTTTCAGCGCCGATGTCGTCCAGATATGGCGCCTCTCCGACCTCAAGCTGCTCTCCACCCTGAAGACTCCGCCGGCGCGCCTGCCCAACGGCGAGTTGTTGCAGACCCGCGGCAGCAAGGGGAACCTCAGACCGAGCGGCCACTGGATGCCCTTCGTGCCCCGGGTGATGGCAGACGGCTCGGTGCTGCTCAATGCGTATGGCTGTGGGATCTACCGCGTCACCGGGTTCGAAAGCGGCACGCCCACCATCACCAACGTCTACACCATCGCGGTACCGACGCAGGCGCTGATCGGAGGGTGCAGCGTCCCAGTCGTGACGGGCCGCTTCTGGCTGATGCCCGTCGCGCACGCGCACAAGGTCGTCGTCCTGGACATCAGCGACCCCGCGCACCCGTTCGAGGTGACGAGCCTCGCCTCGCCCCAGGACTTCTACCCCCACTGGCTGTCGAAGGATCCGGGCGACGACCGCCTGATCCTCGGTCAGGAGATGGGGTACGAGCACCGGATGCTGATGATGCGCCTCGACCCCGCGACCGGCCGCATCTGGTGGGACCAGTCCCTCCGGTCCCCGGACGGCAGCCTCGGCATCAACTTCCGGCGACGCGACTGGCCGCACGGCCCGACGGGTGACGCCACGGGCCACGCGGCGCTCTTCCGGCCTTGAGCGGTCCCGGCGCCCTCAAGACCACGGCGAATTTTCTGCCATCGACATCACGACCTTGCCTTTGGACTCGACTTTGAGGCCCGGCAGGATCTGGATGCCAAACATAATGCTGAGCAGGCTGCGCATCCTCAGGTCCGGCGGCGAGAAAGCGCTGGAAACAGCATTGAGGTGCAGCGAGTCCTGCAGGCCAAGCCCCTCGAGGCACTGCCGCTTCAGAATCCGGGACAGATCCGAGGCGACCTGTTCCAACTTCAAGTAGCGGGCCACGTCGTCGGCAACGCCGGCGATCCGGGCGTGCCTTCCCAAGGCCTGGACGATCTCAGGATGGGGAGTACCGTCCTCGAAAAGCTCGGGGATGGGCCTTATGGACTCGCTCAGCCGGCCATCACCCGAAGGCTCGCTGACGGCGACCTGGACGAGGCCATTCAAGAGAGGTCGAACCGTCGCTTTACCAACGCGGGCCAGGAGCCCAGGTGGTGGATCATCTTGGGAAAAAACCTCTTCGCCCTGGTTCCCTTGCCAGATCGCCTTGCGCACCCTGGAATAAAGCGCGTCTGTAATGATTGAGTAGATATATGTGAGGGCCATATCGTTCATCTGGCTATACGCAAACTTCAGGAACGCTTCCTCGTCGTCTATGAGCAGCCTACCCCTTTGCGCGGGGTCGGGAACGGCTGGCTTCTCCTTGAGCACATGGACCACCTCCCGGATCATGGACACCGGTCCAGCGCAGACTTCCGTGGGCCCTATGAACAGCTTGTTCTCTTCTACAAATGCATACAGCTGGTCATGATCCAGCCGCTCGTTGATCTTTGCCGGGCCTTGAACAATGCTCGTAAAGGCCAATTGTTCGGCGGCGTGGACCAATCCGATCACAACCTTGTAGATGCCCGCCACCTGTGAGGGGAGCTGACCGTTGGGGACTGGGTCCTTCCGGCGGTAAACCAAAAAAACAGGCAGAGAGCTTCCCAGGTGGCATACTCTCCACAGGTCGATGTAACGGGTATGAGAGGTTGGTTGCGGAGATACGGCGAGAATGTATTTCAGTCCTGCGAGCACGTCGCCCCAATGGCTCCGCAGCTGACGCAGTCCGGAAACATTCATTGGCTTCTCATGCTTATACCGGCTGCCAGGATAAAGACACACGCTGTGTTCCAGCGGAGCAACGGCTTGCATGTCCTTCGTGGCCCTTCCTTCGAACAGAGGGCGCCCGTCCGTATCGATGATCCGGTCGAGAGGAAATGTGAGCGGGCTGAGCATGAGCATGGCTCCTGGACCTGCGCGTTGAATGGTTGGGGAGGATCACAAGCAGTCTCTGCCAATTTAGCACATACCTACCCCAGAAGAGCTCCGATGTCCTCCGCCAGCTCCGGGTGCTCGTCGCTCCCCGATCCCAGGACGCCCACGGTCCTCGAAGTCAGAATTGCGTCACAGCGCCACCATAACGAAGAGGTGAGGGGGACGGCTCGCGGATTCGTTCTTCAGGACAAGAGCGGCGCGGAGGGCGCCGGTCGAACCTGAAAAACAAATCCGTCGCACCTGTTGCGGCTGAAACTTGCGAGGAGATTCCCCATGCTGACCCGAAACACTGTCCTGGCCGCGGCCATGGCCCTCACCACCTTCGGCTTCGCCGTCGCGCCCGTCGCCGCCCAGCCCTATTACTACTTCGGCGTGCACTCGACCTCCCAGACGCTCGGCTACACGGGCACCTTCACCGATGACTCCCAGTTGCAGCAGGGCGGGCTCTTCGCCGATGCGCTGTCCGACCCGCAGGGCGCCACGATGTCGGCCCCGGGCTATGCCACGCTCTACGCCGACGTCGCCGCGGCTTCCGAGGCCCGGCAGGCGGAGCTTCACGCCCAGGCGAGCGGCCACGCGCACGTCGTGAGCGGCACCAACGTCAACGGCGCGGCACCCTATGGCTTTGCCTACTCCCATTTCTATGACCGCCTGACCGTCAAGTCGGACGTCTTCCCGAAGGGCACGCCGGTCACGATCGTCTTCGGCAACGACGTCGAGATCCATCGCTGGGACCGGATCGGCGTCTACGACGGCTACATCGACATGACCCTTCAAATCGCCGCCGGCACCGCGCGGTCGCGCTGGTCTTCGCACTACCTCTATGGGGATACCACCGCCGTGGCGCCCCAGATCGTGATCAACACCACCGTCGGCTCCAGGCTGAGCGTCGACGCCAAGCTGCGCGTCATGGCCAAGGCCTTCTACAAGGTTGGCACCAGCGGCGACATCCACGCCGATGCGACGGCCCGTCTCGTCATCCGTGAGATCCCCGAGGGCGTGACCCTCCAGGCCGACTCCGGCATCGTCTACCCGATCATCCCCGCCAACTGAGCCGCTTCGGGGGACCTGGAGGCTTCGACATCCTCCGGGTTCCTTGCCAGCCTCCCAGCCATCGGATACCTTGGGCCGCTGGAGGTGGCTTTTCGGCCGCTCCTGGGCGGGCTTATACTGACGCCATGCGATCCGTAGCCGACGACCTGCGAGATGAGCTTCAGGAGGAGGTGCTCCGTCTTCCCTTCGAGGAGCGCATCGCGCTGGCCTTGCGGCTTGGGGAGCGGGGGCTGGAGATGTTTCGCCAGGCGAACGGCCTCGACCGGGAGACCGCGATCCGGGAGCTCCGGCGCCAGCGCCAAGCCGGACGCACGCCTTCCAAATGTATGTCCGAGCTGATCGGATGAGCCTGCTCGACGAGATCAGGTCAACTCTCGATGCGGCCGGAATCCACCATGCCCTGATCGGCGCGCTCGCCCTGTCCGCCTACGGAGTCAACCGTGCAACCCTCGACCTCGACCTGTTCAGCACCGATGCCTCCTGCTTGATACCTGATCTCTGGGCCGACCTGCGAAGCCGCGGTGTTGCCGTCGAGGTCCGGAAGGGAGACCTGACCGATCCTCTGGCGGGCGTGGTGCGTTTCCAGGCTCCTGGCGAGAACCCGATCGATGTCGTGGTCGGGAAGTTCCCCTGGCAGACGAGGGTCCTCGAGCGGGCCGAGCCTATCGGCGGGACCCTCGTGGTCCGGGCCGCTGACCTGGTCCTCCTCAAGCTCTACGCCGGAGGTCTTCAGGACGCCTGGGATGTGCAGCAACTCCTTGCGCGGCCTTTCCGAGAAGAGCTCATCCGCGAGGTCGAATCGCGC
This sequence comes from Thermoanaerobaculia bacterium, assembly GCA_046714475.1. Taxonomy (GTDB): domain Bacteria; phylum Acidobacteriota; class Thermoanaerobaculia; order Multivoradales; family UBA5704; genus DASPJI01. Next base: position 1,496 of record JBKKAU010000295.1, on the reverse strand, counting down.
CTCTCAGACCTCCCTGCGCAATGCCAGGACCTGTGGAAAAAGATCCTGCAAGGTTGATCTCATCGTCTACCCGATCGTCCCTGCCAACTGAGCTGCTTCAGGGGACCCGGAGGCCGTCCTCTGGGTCCCTTGCCAGCCTCCCCGGCCTTCGGGTACCTTGGGCCTCTGGAGGTGGACACGCACATGTGCCGGAACATCAAGACCCTCTTCAACTTCGAGCCGCCGGTGACAGAGGATGAGGTACGCGCCGCTTCGTTGCAGTTCGTGCGCAAGCTCACCGGCTTCAACAAGCCGTCCAAGGCGAACGAAGCCGCCTTCCACGCCGCCGTCGACGAGATCGCCAGGATCTCGGGCAACCTTCTCAGCGGCCTCGAAACCAACGCGCCGCCGAGGGACCGGGACGAGTACGCCGCCAGGGCCAAGGCCCGCGCCGCCCGCCGCTTCGCGACGTAAGGGGCTTGGAGATCCGCGCGTGATGGCGTAAAATAGCGTCGTCCGAGGAGCGTTGCAGGAGTCCTCTCCCAGGCTCGGACGCCGGCCATGACCGGAGCCAAGGAAACGGCGCTCACCTCAACCCTTTTCCGGGTTTCACGGAGGTGAGCGATCCTCCTCGCCCGGAGATCCTCTGAGAGGAGTCATCATGACCGTCGCCACGCAGGTCCAGACCCAAACCGCCCAAACCGATTATCACGTCGCGGACATCTCCCTGGCCGAATGGGGCCGCAAGGAGATGCTCATCGCCGAGGGCGAGATGCCCGCCCTCATGGCCATCCGCAAGGAGCTCGCCGCGAGCCAGCCCTTGAAGGGAGCGCGCATCGCCGGCTCCCTGCACATGACCATCCAGACGGCCGTGCTCATCGAGACGCTGCAGGCGCTCGGCGCCGAGGTGCGCTGGGCGAGCTGCAACATCTTCTCCACCCAGGACCACGCCGCCGCCGCCATCGCCGCCGTCGGCACCTCGGTCTTCGCCTACAAGGGCGAGAGCCTCAAGGAGTACTGGGAGTTCACGCACCGCATCTTCGAGTTCCCCGAAGGCGCGCCCAACATGATCCTGGACGACGGCGGCGACGCCACCCTGCTCGTCCACCTGGGCGCCAAGGCGGAGGACGATCCGTCCGTGCTGGCCAACCCGACCAGCGAGGAGGAGCGCGTGCTCTTCGCCGCCATCAAGATTCGCAACGCCGCCCAGCCCGGCTGGTACACGCAGCAGTTGGCCGCCATCCAGGGCGTCACCGAGGAGACCACCACGGGCGTCCACCGGCTCTATCAAATGCACGCCAAGGGCGAGTTGAAAGTCCCGGCGATCAACGTCAACGACTCCGTGACCAAGAGCAAGTTCGACAACCTCTACGGCTGCCGCGAATCGCTGGCCGACGGCGTCAAGCGGGCGACCGACGTGATGGTGGCCGGCAAGGTGGTCGTTATCGCCGGCTACGGCGACGTGGGCAAGGGTTCCGCGCAGGCGCTGCGCGCGCTGTCGGCGCAGGTGTGGATCA